>JBEVMI010000054.1:0-4769 GCA_040508685.1 Spongiibacteraceae bacterium | reverse complement strand
ACCGTTATGTCGAAACCGATCAGCTCGGTGGCATGTCGCCGCACTCGCCGTATTACGGCGTGACCAAGGCGGCAGGGGAGGCGGTAACGCGCACAGTCGGACGAATTTTCAATGTACCGACCACGGTGTTGCGCATGAATGTTTCGTACGGTCGCGGCGGCCACGGTGGCCTTCCTGGTGTGCAATTGGACAAGTTGGTCCGGCGCGAGCCGATCATTATTCCGGAGCTGTGGTCGGGTGCGTATCACGTGCCGATCCACGAAGACGATCTGGTCGCGCAGATCGGCCCGGCATTTGAAGTCGCCAATGTCAAAACCACGATCATGAACTGGGGCGGCAACGACATGGTCAGCACCGAAGAATGGGTGCGCTACATGGGCGAGATCACCGGCATCGAACCGATCTTCGAGCGCACGCAGAAAAGCATTACCTGGTCGCGTGCAGCCGATCCCACCAAACGCGACGCGCTGATCGGGCCGTGCAAAGTGCATTGGAAAGACGGCATGCGTAAATTGATTCGCGACCGCTATCCCGAGCTTGCATTGCGGGATTGAATGTCGTTTTCATCGCCATTGGAGACTGATATGAATAACAACCTGCGCGATGCACCGAATAAAAATGATCAGCAGTCGACCGCTTTTGAAATCATTCGCAATCTGATCATCGAACAGAAATGGGCCGTCTATGGTCGGTCACGGCCGTTACCGCGATTTTTTCGTATTCGAAGAAGGCGCCTGGCGCATTCTCGAACGGCGTTTGCGCACCACCGGTGACGTGAAAGCCAACAATCTCAAAAACGCCAGCAGCGGGCGTTAACAATAAATTGATGGGAGTTGAACGATGACTGATACGGCGAAAAAAGACGACGCAAAAAATTACTGGGCGATCGAAGGCGTGCAGCGCGGCGGTGGCATGATCAAGCCTGTCACTAGCGTGCTTGGCCCAAGTGCGATTTCGCAGGGGCTTAAGGTTATCGACTGCGATGCGCATTTCACCGAGCCGCCGGATCTGTGGACCTCGCGTGCGCCGGCGTCGATGAAAAGCCGAATGCCGTTTATTCGCCGCGTTGACGGTATGGATATGTGGTTCTGTGGCGATGTCAACTTGGGCACGCTCGGCGGCACCGTGGTCGACAATCAACGCAACAAATTTCTCGGCAAGCTCAGTTTTCCCACCTTCGAAGAAATGCATCCCTCGTCTTATGACGTGAAGGAACGCATCAAGGTGCTCGATGAATTCGGCATCTGGGCGCAGATTCTGTATCTGAATTCCGGTTGCACGCAGATCGGTACGCTGCTGAGTTTCGAAGACCGCGCCATCGGTGAAGCGATCATCAGCATTTACAACGACGCCTGTGCCGAGCGGCAGGTGGAATCGGGACAGCGGCTGTTTCAAATGGCGCTGTTGCCGTACTGGGATAGCAAGGCGTTGATAAAGGAAGCCATTCGCTGCGTGGAAGTGCTCGGCCTCAAGGGTTTTGTACTGCCGGACAAGCCGGAAAATTATGGCATTCCCGGTTTCCTCAACAGTTATTGGGCGCCGTTTTTCGAGCTGTGCAGCGAGCGCAAAATCCCGATCAATTTCCATTTTGCAGCGGCGCTCGATGGCTTTGCGCTGGCATGGGACGATTTTCCGTTCGAGCGACGGATGGGGGTGGGGGCGGCATTGTTCTATCTCGGCAATGCAGCGACATTATCCAATTTCCTGTTGAGCGGTCTGTTCGATAAATATCCCGGCCTGCGCATGGTCTCGGTGGAAAGCGGACTCGGCTGGATTCCGTTTATTCTCGAAGCGCTGGAATACCAGATGGACGAGATGATGCCGAATGAAAAGAAAAAATTGCAGCGGCGCCCCACCGAATATTTTCGCGATCACTTCTGGGCCTGCTACTGGTTCGAGTCGCTGCCCCGGAGCACCGTGGAGGCGATCGGCGTGAATAATATTCTGTTCGAAACCGATTACCCGCATCCGACCACGTTGTATCCGAATATCAACGAACGCATCGAAGCATCGTTGGGCGGGTACGACCGTGCGGTGCAAAAGCGCATTCTGCAAGACAACGCCGTCGAGCTGTATCAATTGCCCATTGGTTGAGGGTGAGCGTTGGGAAAAATATTCAGCGAGGGTAGAGCATGGCCACAATAACAAAAAATTGTACGGACCTGTTTATTGACGGACGCTGGCACACCCCGCAATTTGGGGTCGAGGACGTCATTAATCCTGCGACCGAGGCTGCCATTGGTAGTGCACCACTTGGTGGTCCCCAAGATTGCGAGGCCGCGATTAACGCCGCACGCCGCGCTTTTGACAGCGGCGCATGGTCGGAACTAGCGCGGAGCCAGCGGGTAGCAACGTTGCGGAAGCTGTTCGACAAGTTGCTTGCATGCCGCGAAGAGGTCCTCGAGCTGAGCGTGGCGGAAATGGGCTACACACAGGCTCAGGCGCCGTTTCAATTCCATATGGCGATGGCGCATTTCGAGAAATACCTTGAGGTGGCGTTGCGAGATCCCATCACGCCCCTGCCAATGCTGATTACGCCGCAAGCGAACGGCACCCACCTGCTGGGCTCCGCCATCAAGGTGCGCGAACCAATTGGCGTCGTCGCGGCGATCACGCCGTACAACGCGGGGTTCCTCCTAGGATTGGTGAAGTCTGTTCCAGCACTGGCCGCAGGCAACACGGTGGTGTTGAAACCTTCACCCTACACGCCTCTGCAAAGCCTGCTTCTGGCTCGGCATATCGCCGAGCTCGATTTGCCTGCCGGAGTATTCAATCTGGTCACCGGCGGCAACGAAGTTGGCGAGATGCTGGGTACTGATCCGCGCGTTGACATGGTGAGCTTCACGGGTTCGGATGCCATCGGCCGCAAGGTGATGGCACAGGCGGCGCCCACGCTGAAGAAAGTGCATCTCGAACTCGGTGGCAAATCGGCATTGATTGTGCGCCACGACGCGGACCTTGAGATCGCGATGCAGGCAGCGCTGTTCGGCTTCGTATTTCAGGCCGGGCAGGGCTGTTCGATGACCACGCGCATGTTGGTCGACAATCGCATTCGCGGCGCGTTCGTTGAGCAGCTCGGCGACATTACCCGCAAATTGGTGGTGGGCGATCCCGCTGCCGCGACGACGGATATGGGCCCCCTGATTCGCGATGTCGCCGTCGCACGTAGCGAGCGCTTCGTTGAAGCGGCGTTGCAGGACGGAGCGACACTGGTGTGCGGCGGCCAACGCCCTGCGCATCTGCAGCGTGGCTTTTTCTTTGAGCCAACCGTATTTGACAACGTTTCGAATGACTCCATGCTGGCACAACAAGAGGTATTTGGTCCTATCGCCGCAGTTGTTGGTTTCGACAGCGATGCCGAAGCCATCGCTCTTGCGAACGCATCGAACTACGGCCTCGGTGGCGGTATCGTTTCGCGCGATGCTGGCACCGCCATGCAAATGGCCCTGCGCGTACGCACCGGCATGGTGATGATCAACAACGGCCCCGGCGATGTGCATCCGGACATGCCTTTTGGTGGCTTCAAACAATCGGGACTCGGCCGTGAATGGGGCGAGGATGGCTATTACGAGTTCACCGAGCTCAAATCCATAGGTTTCAATGCAGGCTGATCATTATCCAAGCGGTTGTCGAAGATCTTTAATAACGCAAATTCGATTTTTGTAATCGAGTGTTTCGGAGAGATGTAATGAACAGACGTGTTGCGGTAGTTACGGGTGCAGCTCAGGGAATCGGCAGGGAATATGCTCGGGCACTGGCCGCCGACGGAATGGTTGTGGTGATCGCCGATATCAACCTTGCCAAAGCCGAAGAGACGGCCGCAATGATTGTAGAAGAGGGCGGGGCCGCAAGCGCTGTATCTGTCGATGTCAGCGATGCAGTCAGTGCAAAACAGCTCGCGCGTATGGTGCGCGAGCGTCATGGTGCACTGCATGTGCTGGTCAACAACGCCGCCCTTTTTCAGGGATTGCGCATGCATACGCCGATGACTGTTGATATCGAATATTGGCGCAGGATATTCACGATCAACCTCGATGGGTGCCTGATTGTTACGCAAGCACTTGTGCCTCTCATGCTGGAGAGCGGTGGTGGATGTATCGTCAATCAAAGTTCCTCGGGAGCGTACATGGGGAGCGGTGATGCGTATTGCGTATCGAAGTTGGCGATAAACGCTTTGACTATTGGGCTGGCCGCAGAACTTGGCCCGCAGAACATCACGGTCAATGCCATCGCGCCGGGCCCAATCCCGACAGAAGCAATGAAAGGTCATGTCAGCGACGAACTGCTGGAAACAATTATCGGGAATACACCGATGCGGCGCGTCGGTTCGACCGATGATCTCGTGCACGCGCTGCGATTCCTGACCAGCGAGCATGCGGGCTGGGTCACGGGTCAAATACTGACGATAGATGGCGGTTGTATACAGCGCCTATAAGACTTTGTAGAAAAAACGGAGCTGAATTTAAGCCGGCTTGCATAACTGCCAAGCTGAGTGGAGCCATGACGATAAGTTGCGACTGTTTACGAAGCGACTATTTGCGAACAAATGGATAACCCAATAACAATTCTGGAGAATTAATTATGACGATAGTTTCCGAAAAAGCTGTCCGTGTGCGCGGGCGTTTGCCTGAAGAGCCTGAAATACCAAGCCATGTGCCACCGGAGCTGGTGATGGAGCCATTGGATTGGGAAGATACCAACTCACTGATTGACCCGTTCAGCATCACTGAGCGTGTTATCGAAGAGTTGCCGCCGATTTTTTACTCGCC
>JBEVMI010000334.1:0-8671 GCA_040508685.1 Spongiibacteraceae bacterium | reverse complement strand
GGTTTGGTTTTTAGGTCGGTCAGGTTCATAGAGGTCAAGGAAAACACGAGAAGTGATGAGGGATGGAAAACAGGGGGAGACACGCAGGGCGCGTGCTAAAACCGTTGTGATGAATTAAATGCCTGGAGCCAGCTTGTATTCGTTCGTTTAAGGGAATCGGTCTGATTAAGGGAATCGGTGTCGGGAAACAGGTTTTGGAAAACCGCGATTCGATAGCAGAGCCGGGAACCAGCGTTGCTGTTATGAAAGCTGAGGAAGCTTGATGGTTCCGAACTCTAACACCGAAATTTCAAGTCGTCCAGCCGCGCGGTGGCGGCGAGCCTGATGGGTTCTCGCCGCGTGCGCTCGTTGGCAACTTTCGCCGCCAACGGTGTTGGCTTACAGAGCGGTTTTGATGAAGTCGTTCAGTTGGGTTTTCGACAGTGCGCCGACTTTGGTCGCTGCCGCTGCGCCCTGCTTGAACAGCATCAGCGTGGGGATGCCGCGAATACCGAATTTGGCCGGCGTGTCGTTGTTGGCATCAACATCGACCTTCGCGATCTTGACCTTGCCTGCGTACTCTTTGGCGATCTCGTCGAGAATCGGCGCGATCATTTTGCACGGGCCGCACCAGGCCGCCCAGAAGTCGACCAGCACGGGGACGTCGGATTTGAGTACTTCGTCGTCAAAGCTGGCATCGGTTACGTGAACGATGGCGTCGCTCATTGTTTGAATCTCCAGAAAACAGGCACCGATTGAATCGGGGCGTGCGGGCCTTGGCCCTGGTGAGGTCTGTAAGGGGTGGCAAGGCTGTTGATGGCAGCTTGTAGCGATCATAGCACCGCGTTTCATGCCGGCAAAATTGGCGATCGCGATGGCGGCAATAGTCCAGGACGATTGGCCGCGAGCGCGGGCCTTCGCGGCGCATCTGCGTTACCCTTTGTGCCGGCGCGCGGCCGCTGTCCAATGTGGGACGCGTAGCCGGTAATGAATTTGCGCGAGGGAGAAGCAGTGGTTAGCGGAGTAATGCAAGAGCGTGTCGCGGCGCTGGATCTGGGATCCAACAGTTTTCACGTGCTGGTGGCGGAGCCGACGATGGCGGGCTGGCAGGCCTTGCTGCGCCAAGGCGAGAAGGTGCAGCTGGCAGCGGGCCTGCAAGATGGCAAGCTGAGCGAAGCAGCGATAACCCGTGGCCTCGAATGTCTGGCGCGATTTGCTCCGCATTTGCGCAATTTGCCGGGTTCGGCGGTGCGTGCGGTGGGCACTCATGCATTGCGCGTCGCTGCCAATCGCGATGAATTTCTGCGCCCGGCCGAGCAACTGATCGGTCATCCGATTCGGGTTATCGACGGTCTGGATGAAGCGCGCTTGATTTATCGTGGCGCGGCGGTAGCCTCGGGCCGGCAATTGGTCATCGACATCGGCGGTGGCAGCACTGAGATCGTGCTGGGTGCCGGCGCGCGGATTGAGCAGCTTGCCAGCGTGCCGATCGGCTGCATTACGCTGCTGCAGTTTTTCCCCGATGGCCGTATCGATGACACGCTGTTAACGAAGGCCGTCGCGGCCGCCGCACAACATATCCGCGTCGCCTGGCCGGGCAGTGACCGCAGCGCGGTTGCGCTCGGTGCCGATGTGATCGGGTGTTCGGGTACGCTGCTCGCGGTCGAACAGATTTTGCTGCGCGCCGGCTGGAGCGCGGGCGGCATCACCCGCGCCGGGCTGCAGCACCTGCGCGCGGCGGTGCTCAACTATCCGCTGATCGACGCGGTGCAATTCGAGGGTTTATCCGAAAGTCGTCGCGGTGTATTTGCGACGGGACTGGCGATCGTGCTGGCGCTGTTTGAAGCGCTGGGTATCGACCATATGCAACTGTCGAAAGGGGCGTTACGCGAGGGCCTGATCGCGGAATTGATGGCGGAGTCGCAACCGCAAACGGCCGCACTCACCCATCCGCGTTCCGCCTGAATAAACATTGGAGAAATCAAAATGACGACCAAACACGTAGCGGTGGTGCTGGCTGGTTGCGGCGTTTACGACGGCGCCGAAATCAACGAAGCCGTACTGGTACTGCTGGCGTTGGAGGAGGCGGGTGCGACCTACCAGTGTTTCGCACCGGATATTGCGCAGATGCATGTGATCAATCATCTCACCGGCGAGCCGATGAACGAGACCCGCAATGTGCTGGTCGAGGCGGCCCGTATAGCGCGCGGCAACATCAAGAACCTCGCCGCAGCGCGGGCGGAGGATTATGCTGCGCTGATCGTGCCCGGCGGTTTTGGCGCGGCAAAAAATTTAAGCGATTTTGCAGTGAAAGGTGCGGAGTTGACGGTGCAGCCGGATTTTCTGCAATTTGCGCAGGCTTTTCATAAAGCCGGCAAGCCGGTCGGACTGATTTGCATCGCACCCGCCATGGCGGCGAAAATTTTTGGGGCCGGAGTCGAGTGCACCATCGGCAACGATGTGGAAA
Source organism: Spongiibacteraceae bacterium (assembly GCA_040508685.1). GTDB lineage: Bacteria > Pseudomonadota > Gammaproteobacteria > Pseudomonadales > CAMLJR01 > CAMLJR01. Next base: position 6,225 of record JBEVMI010000334.1, on the reverse strand, counting down.
CGGCTACGGCGATCGCGGCGATGGGCGGCAAACATATCGCCTGTCCGGTCGACAAGGTGGTGGTCGATAACCGCAACAAGCTGGTAACGACGCCTGCGTACATGCTCGCCGGCAAGGTCAGCGAAGCTGCCGCGGGTATTCGCGCCTGTGTCCGCGACGTGCTCGGTTTGTGCGTTTGATTTAAAGCAGCTTTATATAATTAATAACGGCAAGGTCTTATATATGTTGTCCCTGACGGCTTTGGTGCGGCGTGCCGCGCTGACTAATCGCGACGGTGTCGCCACTGAATTCGAGGGGCGCCAGCGCAGCTGGTCGCAACAGGCCGACGATATCGCGCGCATTGCGGCCGGACTGCAGGCGTGCGAGATCAGGGCCGACGATCGGGTCGCGTTGCTCGCGTTCAACAGCGATCGTTTTTACACCGGTTTCTTCGCCATTCCGTGGGCGGGAGCCGTGATCGTGCCGGTCAATTTCCGGCTGACCACGGAAGAGATGGCTGTGCTGCTCAACGACGCCGAGCCGGTGGCACTCTTGGTCGACAATCATTTCAGCGAGCGTATCGATGAGCTGCGCCGCCTGGTGCCGTCGTTGCGCACCATCGTGCAAATCAGTAGTGACAAGGACAGTCGCAACAAAAAAACTGCGGATCATCATTTCGACGAGTGGCTGAAACTGGCGCCGATCGCCGATGCCGGTCGCGGCGACGACGATCTCGCCGCGTTGTATTACACCGGCGGCACCACCGGGCGTTCCAAGGGCGTGATGTTGTCGCATCGCAATCTGGTGCTGAATTCGCTCCAGAATCTGGCGATGCTCGATTACGGCAGAGGTGAGGGGGTGCTGCATGTGGCGCCACTGTTCCATATCGGCTGTACCGCCAACTCCATCATTTTCACCAATATCGCGGGCCGCCATTATTTTCTGCCAGCGTTCGACGCCGATGCCGTGTTGACCCTGCTGGCCGAAAAACGTATCGAGCGTGTGTTCCTGGTGCCGACCATGATCAACATGGTGCTCAACCATCCGCAGGTCGCGAATTTCGACTTGAGCCATTTGCGCTCCATTAATTATGGCGCCTCGCCGATGCCGGAGGCGGTAATTGAACGCGCCCGCGCGTTGTGGCCGCACGTGAAATTCACCCAGGCTTACGGCCAGACCGAAGCCGCACCCTGTGTGACGTTATTGCTGAACGAACAGCACGACGGCCATCTGCGCTCCGCCGGACAACCGATGTTCGGGGTCGAGCTGGCGATCCACAATGCCGACGACAAACCCTTGCCGCCGTTTCAGTCCGGCGAAATCTGCGCGCGCGGAGGCAATGTCATGCAGGGTTACTGGCGCAACGAAAAAGCCACCGCGGAAACTTTGCGCAATGGCTGGCTGCACACGGGCGACGTCGGTTATTTCGACGAGGACGGATATTTATATGTGGTCGATCGCGTCAAGGACATGATCGTATCGGGTGGTGAGAATGTGTATTCGACCGAAGTCGAAGACGCGCTGTATCGCCACGCGGCCGTGCTCGAATGCGCGGTGATCGGTGTTCCCTGCACGCAATGGGGCGAGCGGGTACACGCCATTGTCCGTCTGCGCGAAAACCACTCCGTCACCGAGTCCGAGTTGCAAGAGCACTGCAAAAACCTTATCGCCGGCTACAAATGCCCGCGCAGCATCGAGTGGCGCAGCGAGCCGCTGCCGCTGACGGCAGCCGGAAAAGTTCTGAAGCGCGATTTGCGCGCGCCGTTCTGGGCGGAACAGACCAAGCAGGTGTGTTAGTGCCGCGGCGATGGAATTAATTTGGCGATCGATCCGGATTGCCGAGCGGCGCGTAACCTCACGACGCTGCCCGTGAATGATTGCAATGGATGACAGACCTGCCCCGCCACTAACCCTTCGTATTGCGCTGCGCGCCCTGATCGCGGGCGTTGCGGGATTGTGGTTGTCCGCATGCACGCAGCTCTCGCTGGTTGCAGTCAATGTGCCGGCGCTGTTCGGGGATTACCGACGCACCACCGACATCGCTTACGGCGAACTTCCCGCGCAACGACTCGACGTCTATATTCCGCCAGCGGCGGACGCGCGCCCGGTCGTTATTTTTCTGCACGGTGGCGGTTGGGACAGCGGCGATAAAAATCAATATCGGTTTGTCGGTGCGACATTGGCCGAGCAAAACTGGATCGGCGTCACCATCAATTACCGGCTGTATCCCGCGGTGAAATTTCCGGGGTTCGTGGACGATGCTGCGTTGGCGGTGCAGTACGTGCGCGAACATGCGCGCGAGTGGGGCGGTGATCCGCAACAGATTTATTTGCTGGCACATTCAGCCGGTGCGCATATCGCGATGACGCTGGCGCTCGATCCGGAATTTCTGCGCGCGCGCGGCGGCGATGGCAGTTGGTTGCGCGGCGTGATCGGTCTGGCCGGGCCTTACGATTTTATTCCGTTCAGTTACGACTACATGCACGATCTGTTCGGCCCGGAGACCGCTTATCCGCGCTCGCAGCCGGTTAATTTTGCCCGCGGCGATGCACCGCCATTGCTTTTGTTACATGGCCTCGGCGATACCTCGGTGCTGCCGCGCAATACGATTAATCTGGTGAAGGCAATGCAGCAGGTGGGCGGCAATGTGGAAGCGCATTATTATAAGGGAATAAATCACACCGATATCATCGCCGCGTTGTCAGTGCCGGCACGCGGGCGGGCGCCGGTGCTCGCGGATATCAAGACTTTTATCGAAAGCGCACCGTCAGGCCGTGCAATAAGCGCCGCTTCATCCGAACAGTAAATTTCTTCTGGCGGCAAACACGCACCCAACTTGCCAGGCGATATGGATCGCTTTTGCCGACTCAACGCCTGCTTGCGAAGCGACTGCAAAAATCCCCCTTTGGTTTCCCGCGTCCGAAGCAGAAGACAAATATTTTTAGATGGTCGGCAAAAGCGGTTCATGTCGCTTCGCACTGAACTCTGCAGCAAGCGGGGCCGGTTCGGAGTAGACCGCTACTTCAGGTCTACTAAATATATTTGTCTTCTGCTCCGCAAGCAGACGTGCAAACACTCTCATTGCAGGCACTTCGCAACGGGCGTTTGACCTGAAGTACCGGTCCACTCCGCCCCTGATTTCGTGGTTGCAACTTCAAGTGTGAAAAGGTGTTTATTTTCTTTAAGAGGAATTTATTCGGCGTTGACGAGACGGATGCGTTCGATCTTGTAAGCCTCTTCCACCGAACTCGCCTGCTCTGCTGCCAGCAGTGACAGCTTTTCATTGAGTGTATAAAAAGCGTCGAGCACGGAGCGCGCACGCGCAGCCACTGATGCCGCAGCGCTGCTGCTTCGATCGACGCGATATTCCATTTCTTTGTCATCAAAAAAATCCCGCAGTGGCGCGTAACGGCGATCCGGCGGACTGGGCGCGTCTTTTAATTTGTCGAGCAGGCGCAGCGTGGTATCGCGCACTTTTTCGGTGAGGCGTGCGATGGCGTCGGTGTAACCACGTTCTTTCAACTGGCGCTGGCGTTGTATCAATTGTTCGAGCAGCGTCGTGTCCTGTTCCTGGCGATACAGGACTTTCTCCTGTTCACCGAGAAAATGCAGCGTGCGATGCAGCGCTTCGGTGCCGGCGCCGTCCTGGCCGAACAGTTTCAGGCCGAGCGCGATGCGCCCGCCCATGATCGACTCCTGAGTGCCGAGCTGCTCGGTGATTTTGGCGATGTCGCGCTGACGCTGTTCGATCAGCGGGGTCAGGCTGGTGCCGTCGTATTTGCTGTAGCGGAATGAAAATTTATTGTTGGCCGCCAGCACCTGTTGTCCGAATGCCAATTCGTTCAGCTGCGTCTGCAGGAGTGCAAACTCGGTCAGCAGTTTTGCGCGATCCGGCGTCAGCCGGCGCACTTCGTTGACGCACACATTCAACTGCAGGCGCGCATCGGCGTGGGGCATGTCGCGTAACAATTCCACATTGGGCAGCCGCCAGCCGCGCGCAGGTATCAGCCAGTTGTTGAAATAGATGGCGCCGGCTTCGTTTTGTTCGAGGTCGAGCAAGGCATCATCGAGCAGGCGTTCGCTCGGCATCCGTTCGCCGCCGGCTGTTCCATTCGTCGTATAAAAACGTTCGGTGCAGTCGCGTCCGCTGGCGTCGGCGTTGTGCAGCGTGATACGGCCGAGCAACGCCGACGGCGGGAATTCACGGCGTGTTTTTTCGGCGTAAGCGATACGTTCGCGATCACTGCAGCAGGACCCTTGCGCGGCGTCCCCCGACTCGATGGCGCGCGCGATTTTTTTGTCGTGCTCGGCATCGGGGTGTTCGAAGAAAAACCCGACCAGCGGCGCCAGATCGTCGACGCGGCGGCGATCGATACGGCGTTCGCTGTTCTTTTGCAGCGCGCGTTCGCGCGCCCGTTCCAGCTGATAGGTCGTCAGCAGTCGCGCGGAGATTACATCTGCGCCGGCGACAGCAATGCTCGCGCGATCCCCGATTTGCAGCAGTGTGCGTTCGGCGCGGCGTGAGCTGTGCTGCGACAATTTCGCGAACAGGTTGGCGAGCTGCTGCCGGGCCGAACGATCGGCACGCCGCAACCCGTCGCACCAGCGTTTTTCCGGGAGTGATTCGAGGTAGCGCGAAAACCGATCCGGTTGCGGTGATGTGTTCGGCGTCAGCCAGTCGCGCACACGGCTGACGATGACCCGCAGCCGCAGCAATGCGGGCTCGCGCGCAAACACCAGTTCCGCCGCGAGGGCGCCGACCAGCACTGCCGGTGAGGCGTTCATCAACAGCGGCAGGCCGATCTGCAACTGGTAGCGGCCGCGCTGCCAACCGTCGCGACCGGGCTGAAGCGCGATGGCGACGTTTTTATCGAGAGGGCTATCCAGATGCAGATGAACGCTGTCGGGTGGCGCGGCGCCGAGACGGCGGCACAGTTGTGTCAGCAGTGCCAAAAGCTGTGGTTCGCGGTTGGCGGCGACGGCGATCGAGGCGTCGGTCGCTGCGCGCAGCGGCAACAGCGGCCGCAGCAGGATGGCGACCACGGTGAGTCCCGCCAGCAGCGGCAGCAGATAAACCGGCAGGCTGAAAAACAGCGGCGGTGTGCGCAACAGAGTGGCGAAATGGATGGCAAAGGCGAGCACGATGCTCAACACCAGCAGCACACCCAGCCCGTACAACAACGGTGCTGCCAGCAGTTGCAGGGCTTGTGGCCACAGTCGCAGCCGCAGCGAGATCGGTACCAGTGCGTTGATGGCTTGGGTGTCGGCGAAGTATTCGATGATCGGTGCGGCGCCCGTTGACGGGACCGCGGGCTCCGCTGCTGGCATGGGCGCGATCTCGACAGCGATACCGGCACCGCGCAAACGCGCGCAGTAATCCTCGGCCAGCGTTGCGGTCAGCGCCCGTTTGAGCACCAGAGGTTTGCCCGCGAGCAGGCGCGCCGCGGTAGCCGCCGGGAGTTTGAGTTGGGTTTCCAGCCGCGCCTGGACCTGATCGGCGGTCTCGCCCGGGAGGGGGTAGCCGCTGGCGATCACCTGAAACAGCGTGTCCGCCGCGGAGTGCAGTTCCGTCATGCCTTTCTGTACCTGTGTTCAGGGTGATGAAATCGAAATGACCCTAAGCATAGGCGATGCCCCGCGCACAGGCGGGGCGGCTGACGGTTTGCGATTGCTTGGCGCGGGTTGGGCGCCAGACGCTCAGCGAGTTTTGTGCAATCAGCGAATGTTGCCCAAATAATCGCCCTTGCCGATTTCGAGACCGTTGTGACGCAGGATGGCGTAGGCGGTGGTGACGTGGAAATGGAAGTTCGGCAGCACGAAGTTGTTGAGGTACGTCAGGCCGGTGAAGTTCAGCGTGATGCCGGGGAAGGTCAGCTCGATCTTGCGGTCTTCGGCGCCTTCGAACTGGGCCGGCTGCAGTGTGTTGATAAAGGCGACGGTCTTGTCGATGCGTGCGCCCAGGTCGGCAAAGGTTTTTTCATTGTCTTCGTGGGCCGGTACGGCAACTCCGGCCAGGCGCGCGGCGCCGCCTTTGGCGTTGTCGCAGGCGACCTGGACCTGACGCAATAACGGCAGCATGTCCGGATACAGACGCGCCAGCAGCAGCGCATCGGGTTCGATTTTTTTGGCTTCGGCGTGGGCTTCCGCTTTTTGCAGGATGGCTTTCAGGTTACCGAGCATGCGGGCAAGTTCGGGTGCGGAGACGTGATACAGAGATAGGGTCATGGCGATTTCCTCACAGCTTTT
>JBEVMI010000322.1:0-9961 GCA_040508685.1 Spongiibacteraceae bacterium | reverse complement strand
AAGGAATTTCGAACCATTCTTGCGCGGCAGATATCGGTGCCATTGGGTTTTGGTCTGGTAACCGGGATTTTTTTTATCGCCATTATTTACTACCTGATCCAGTTGGGGCGCTGGGTCGAGAACACCGACCGAGTTATCAGCAATACCAATCTGCTGATGCAGCTGATTGTTGATCACGAGACTGCGATGCGGGGTTTTGCCCTTACCGGGCAGGAAGAGTTTCTCGAACCTTATCGGAGCGCGCAGCGTCGGATCAAACCCCTGACCGCCGAAATCAAGGCGTTATTGGCAGCGGATTCTGTTCAGATTGCTCGTATTGACGCCGCCGAAGAAAGTTACAGGCGTTGGCTGGAGCACGCGGAGCGAGTGGTGGCGGCGCGCCGTACGAGTGGGGCAGCCGAGGTGCTGGTCGGCTCGGGCCAGGGCAAAAAAATGATGGATGAAGTTCGGCAACAGATCGCCGGTTTTCTGCAGGCCGAAGAGCTCACCAAGGTGCAGCGTCAGCGCCGTTCCGAAACGCTGGTGATGACGTTGTCGGCGGGTTATTTCATTGTCAGCCTGTTGTTCAGTGGGCTCATGGCATACGGTGGACGCAGTCAGTTGCGACGGATGTCGGATACCTACGGCAGGTTACTGGCCACGCAGCGCGCACAAAACGACGAGCTGGAATACCAGTCGTGGTTGCGCGCCGGCGAAAGTCGTATCGCCGATCGCATCATCGGTCAGCTGACGCCACAGGTGCTCGCCCAGAATGTCCTGGCTGTTCTTGCCGACTATATTCAGGTCGTAGTCGGAGCGATTTATACCAGCGATGAGGAGGGCGGTTTCAGCCGCCTATCCAGTTACGGATTCTCGCGGGAGATGTCAGCACGACCACAGTCCTTTGCTCTGCGCGAGGGTTTGGCGGGACAGGCTGCCGCGGAACGTCGCCCGATATTTCTGGATACCCTGCAGTCGTCTTTTTTTCTCGTCAATTCGGCGCTGGGAGAAACTCAACCGGCGGCACAGGCAATTGTGCCGCTCCACCACAATGGTGACGTGGTCGCAATCCTCGAGCTGGGATTTTTGCAGCCATTAAGTGAACGCGAAAAACAACTGCTGCAGACAGTGGCCGGTAATCTGGGGGTCGCGATCGCGACCGCCGGCTACCGTTTGCGTTTGCAGGAGAGCCTGCTCGATGTGCAGCAGCTCAATGAAGAGTTGCAGGCCCAGCAGGAAGAGTTGAGTGTCATCAACGGAGAGCTGGAGGAACAGTCTAAAATTCTCGAAGAGTCGCAGTTTCAGCTGGAGGCGCAGCAAGCGGAGCTGGAGCAGAGCAACCAGATGCTGGAGCAGCAACGTGAAATGTTGCAGAACCGCAATGAAACCCTGCAGCAAACCCAGAACCTGCTGGAGGAGCATGCCCACCAACTGGAACGCGCCAGTCATTACAAGTCCGAATTTTTGGCGAATATGTCGCATGAACTGCGCACGCCACTCAATAGCCAGCTGATCCTGTCGCAGATTCTTGCTGAAAATGTCGAGGGTAATCTGACGCCGGAGCAGGTTCGCAATGCCCGGACCATTTACGCGGCCGGCAACGATCTGCTCGCGCTGATCAATGACGTACTGGACATTTCCCGTGTGGAAGCGGGCAAGCTCGAGGTGCGTGCCGATCAGGTGATGTTGTCGCAGGTACTGGAGGGATTGTCTGCCGCCTTTGCGCCCCATGCCCGCGAAAAACAGTTGCAGTTCGACATCACGTCGGATCCCGATGTGCCGGGGATGTTGTATACGGACCGGCATCGCCTCGAACAGATTCTGCGTAATTTGCTCGCCAACGCCATCAAGTTCACCGACACGGGCAGCGTATCGTTGCGGGTTGCTGCCAGTCCCCGGGGACGGATCAATTTCATGGTGACCGATACGGGGGTCGGCATCAGTGAAGAGCAGGTGCCGCATATTTTCGAGCCGTTCTATCAGGGCGACAGCGGGATCAGCCGCAAATATGGCGGCACTGGTCTCGGGCTATCGATCTCTCGTCAGCTTGCGGGGTTACTGGGCGGCCACATCGATGTCACCAGCGCCATTGGCAGCGGCAGCGTATTTACCTTCGACATGCCGGTTACGCTGGAGATGGCGTCGGTCTCGCTGGAAGGTGCGACGGCGAATGGCGAACCCCCTGTTGTTTTTGAGCAGCGCATTATTGAACCGCGAGCTGCCTCATCGCGCCGTGCAGAGCGACGTCGTGTTGCCACGCCGCAGTTTTCGGATGATCGCGAACAACTGGTGGATAGCAAAAAAACCATTCTCGTAATCGAAGATGAAATTGAATTTGCACGTGTGCTTTACACCGTGGCACACGAACTCAATTACCAATGCGTGGTGGCGACATCGGCGGAAGAGGGGCTGGAGCTGGCGGAGTTATATCCGCTGCACGGAATCCTGCTCGACATGAAGCTGCCGGATCATTCTGGCATGACGATCCTGGCACACCTGAAAGCGCAGCCACAGACGCGGCATGTTCCCGTTCATGTGATTTCGGTGGAGGACCGCACGGAGACGGCATTGCATCTCGGCGCCGTCGGCTATTTGCTGAAGCCGGCGAGCCACGAGCAATTGCGAGAGGTGTTTGCGACGATCGAGCGGCGTGTCGCGTACAAGACACGCAGTGTGCTGGTGGCTGAAACTCCTGATGTTCACAGCGCCGCCAGCGCAGCGCTGATTGCGGATACCGACATCGAGGTAGTGACGGTAACCACCGGTGCCGAGGTGTTAGCCAACCTGCGCGAGCGTAGCTTCGATTGTCTGATCGTCGATTACACGCTGCCCGATATGGACAGTGGGGAATTGTTGCAGCAACTGTCACAGGAGGAGGCATATTCGTTTCCACCGGTGGTCGTTTATACGTCGCGCAATCTGAAGCGCGAAGAGGAGGAGCGTTTGTTGTGTCATTCGCGCTCCATCGTGATCAAAGCCGCGCGATCGCCCGAACGCCTGCTCGAAGAGGTGACGTTGTTCCTGCATAAAGTGGAAGCCGATTTGTCGCTGGAGAGACGCAACCTGTTGCGTTCGGCGCTGACGCGCGACCGTCCGCTGGAAGGAAGGCGCATCCTGCTGGTCGACGACGACGTGCGCAATATTTTTGCGTTGACGAGTGCGCTGGAGAGGCGTGGTGCCAGTGTCGAAATCGGACGCACCGGGCTGGATGCACTGCAAAAACTCGAGGAGGTCGCCGATATCGATCTGATTCTGATGGACATGATGATGCCGGAAATGGACGGCTACGAGGCGATGGAAAAAATTCGCGGGCAGGAGCGGTATGCCAGGTTGCCCATCATTGCCGTGACCGCGCGCGCGATGCGCGACGATCAGGAGCGTTGCCTGCGCGCCGGTGCCAACGATTATGTAGCGAAGCCGGTGGATGTGGATCGGCTGATTTCGCTGATCCAGGTCTGGCTGCCCAAATTACAGCGAATCTGATGCAAACCGGTGTAGCGCCAACGGGCGACCTGACTCTTGATGGCGATGAATTCGCGGAGTTTCTGGATGTTATTTACCGCGACTATCATCATGACTTTCGCCACTATGCAGCGGCCTCATTGCGGCGTCGCGTAAGTTATGCGATGCGCCGGTTGCGGTGTCGGAGTTTGTCTGAGCTGCGCACCTGGCTGACAGCAAGCTCCGGGCGCATGACGGATCTTTTGCAATATCTGACGGTGTCGGTTACCGAGATGTTTCGCGACCCGGCTTATTTTCTGGCAGTACGTGAGCACGTAATGCCCGTGTTGCAAAACACGGTGTCGCCAAAAATATGGGTCGCCGGTTGCAGTACCGGCGAAGAAGCCTGGTCGATGGCAATACTGTTGCGCGAAGCAGGCTTGCTCGAACGCAGCCTGGTGTATGCGACCGATATCAACCCGTTGGCGTTGATTCAGGCAGAGCGCGGAATTTTTTCGACAGAAAAAATTCGTCTTTACACTGAAAATTATCAACGCGCGGGCGGAACCACGGCGTTTTCAGACTATTACCTCGCGGCCTATGGCAATGCGGTATTCGATCGTAGTTTGCGGCGACATATCGTTTTCGCCGAGCACAGTCTGGCCACCGATCATGTTTTTTCCGAAATGAATTTTGTTTCCTGCCGCAATGTTCTGATCTATTTCAACTCTCATTTGCAGGAACATGCCATGTCGTTGTTTGTGGATTCGTTGTCTCCACGGGGGTTTATTGGATTGGGCTCCCGAGAAAGTTTGAGTTTTTCCGGTCATGCCTCCACCTTTGATCCGTTTCTTAAGGCCGCTCGCATTTACCGGAAAAAGGATGAGTTTCAAAGATATCCCGATCACGTAAGCGAGGCTGAATATGACGGAGATTCCGGCGAAAATATTGTTGGTCGATGACATCCAGGACAATCTGACTGCGCTTGAAGCGTTGCTAAAACGTCCTGATGTCGAGGTTTTTAGTGTGAGCTCTGCGACGAAAGCACTCGAGCTGATGCTGAAGCACGAGTTCGCACTGGCAGTTGTCGATGTGCAAATGCCTGAAGTCAGCGGCTTTGAGCTGGCACAGATGATGCGTTCGACTGAGCGTACGCGTCACATCCCCATCGTTTTTGTTACCGCCGGCAGTATCGAGGCCACCAATGTACTAAAGGGTTATCAGTCAGGTGCTATCGATTTCATGTACAAGCCGCTGGACAGCCATACAGTGCGCAGCAAGGTCAATGTATTTATCGATCTCTACCGACACCGCTCCGCATTAAATCGCCAGGTAGCCGAACTTGAGCAGGCGCGTCTGCAGCAGCAGGAGCTGCTGGAGCAGTTGCAGCAAACTCAGCGTGAGCTGGAGCAGGCCATGCAACTGCGCGATCAGTTTATGTCGATTGTTTCGCACGAACTCCGCACACCGCTAAATACGTTGAAGCTGGAGTTGTATACCCGCCGAATCTATATCGAGAACGGCGAGTTCGATATTTTTACGCCGGAAAAACTCATGGCGATGGTCGATTCTGATGAACGCCAGCTCAATCGGCTAGTGCGTCTGATCAACGACATGACCGACGTCTCGCGCATCCGGACCGGGCAATTGTCGATGCGTGCCTCCGAGGTCAATCTGGCGACTTTGGTGCAGCGCTCCGTCGAACAATTCGAGTCGCAGATAAAACTGGCAAATTGTTCGGCGCGCCTGCACTTCAGCGGAGATGTCAAAGCCGAGGCCGATGAATTTCGCATCGAGCAGGCGTTCATCAATCTGTTGACCAATGCCATTCGTCATTGCAATGCAAAGCCGATTGATATTTTCCTTGAAGACCAGGGTGACCAGGTATCGATTGAGGTTCGCGACTGTGGCCTCGGCATTGAGCCCGAGGATCAGCAACGAATTTTTCAGCTGTTCGAGCGGGGTTCTCGCGAGCGCAAAGGCAGCGGTCTCGGCCTCGGTCTGTTTATTGCCAATCAGATCGTCACCGCCCATGGCGGGCAACTGAGCGTCAGCAGTTCGCCGGGAGAGGGGTCGTCATTTCGTCTGCTGTTGCCGAAACGCGCCGCGTTTGAAAACTGACTTTTAAGGTTGGAAGAGTCGGCTAGTGTGGGAAAGCGTCGACCCATAAGCTGGCGCCATCATTCGCCGGGACGTGCGAATAGGAAGTTTTTTCAAAGTCTTTGTCTGATTTTCAACTCCAGTGGGTGCCTTGCGCCAGGAGTTGTCCTTATCCGTCGCCCAGGAGGGTGTTGCCGGTCGAAAATCGACTGACGAATCTATCTATGCATATGTGGTGATACTGGTATTGGTATTGCATCGACAGATCCGGAATATCTCAGACGTAAAGGTGTGGCAGTGATGAGCGTAAGGATATTTTTTATGGGTGTGTTTCTCGACCCTCTCCCGGTACAGGGCTGCTCGCTATGAGTGTCATGTCGACTCCTCTTTTGAACGAGGGTGGTGTCGTCATCCTTAATGTCGATGATAGCGATAAGGATCGGCTGACTAAAACGCGCGCGTTGGAACATGCCGGTTTTCGCGTGGTGGAAGCGGCAACGGGTGGTGATGCGCTGGAGCTGGTTGCGGCAAAAATCCCTGATCTAGTAGTGCTGGACATGAATCTGCGGGACATGGATGGGCTGGAAGTGTGTCGGCGGATTAAAGAAAATCCGGCCACTGCGTCGACTCTGGTCCTGCAAACGTCGGCAGTATTAAACGGTACGCTCGACAAGATTCGCAGCCTGGAAGGGGGGGCGGATAATTACCTGACGGGGCCGGTCGAGTCGCTGGAGCTGGTCGCCAATGTACGGGCATTGCTGCGTCTGCGCGACGTGCAGCGCGAGCTGCATGAAAACGAGGAGCGGTTTCGTCAGATGGCGGAAAATATCGGGGATGTGTTCTGGATTTTCGAGCCGGAATCGCCGCGTATGTTATATGTCAGTCCCGCTTACGAAAAAATCTGGGGAAGGTCCACCGGGCGTTTATTCAAGAATTTTTATGCGTGGCAGGAGAGTATCCATCCGGCTGACCGCGAGCGAGTCAGCCACGCATTTTCGCAACTATTGAATTATGGCCATTACGAGCAGGATTATCGTCTGTTGATGCCGGATGGCAGCGAGCGCTGGGTGCGCGATCGCGGCTTTCCGGTCAGCGACGAAACTGGGCGAAATTATCGGATTACGCGTATTTCACAGGATATTTCGGCGTTTAAAATTGCCGAGTTGGCGCTGCAGGAAGCGGCGGTCCGCAAGGATGAATTTCTGGCTACGCTGGCGCATGAGTTGCGCAATCCGTTGGCGCCCATGCGTACGGCGATTGATTTGATGCGCATGAACAGCGCCGTCGATACGGTCAATGGTTCTACGCGAGAAATAATTTCTCGCCAAATCGATCATCTGGTGCGGCTGGTCGATGATCTGCTGGATGTGTCGCGCATTACCCAGGGGAAATTATCGCTGCAGAAGGAATTCATCGAATTATCATCGGTTATTGATGCTGCGATAGAACTCAATACGGATTATCTGCAGAGCCGGCAGCACCGTTTAACGCTGAATATGCCATCGACCAATATATGGCTCAAGGCCGATAGTGTGAGAATGACCCAGGTCATCGGCAATCTCCTGCACAATGCTGCCAAGTACACGCCGGAGCGCGGTGAAATCGTGTTGTCTGCACGAGTTGACGGCAATCATCTCCGGATCGATGTCAGCGATAACGGTATTGGAATTTCTGCGGATCGCATCCACGATATTTTCAATTTGTTTACGCAGGCGCAACGTTTGCAGAATAAGGCGCCGGAGGGGCTGGGCGTCGGGCTTTCCCTGGTGCGGCATCTGGTGGAGTTACATGGCGGTACCATCGAAGCACACAGCCATGGGGCCGGCTTGGGCAGCACGTTCTCTGTGAATTTACCCATCAATTCCAGCCTGCCAATATCGTCGCCCAAAGTCGACAATGAGTCGCCGAAAAGACTGAAACGCATCAAGTCATTGCGAATATTGCTGGTGGATGACAGCGTTGATGCGGTCGGTTTGCTGAAAATTTTGCTGGAGCGCTTGGGGCACGAAGTGGAGGTCGCCCACGAAGGTATAACCGCCATCGAATTGGCGAAGCAATTCCAGCCTCAAGTGATATTGCTGGATATCGGGTTGCCAGGAATCGATGGCTATCAGGTGGCGCGGCGTTTGAAAGCGATCCCCGAGCTGCAAGGTACCCAATTGGTGGCGCTGACGGGTTACGGACAGGATCGCGATCGCGAACACGCTTTTGCGAGCGGGTTTGCCTACCATATGATCAAGCCGCTGGATATGGATATGCTCAGCGATTTGCTGCAGCGTGTCACGCCGGACGCAGTGCCCAGCAATTCCTGACCGTCGACAAGTCATGTCGAGGCATGGTGCCCAGAACCTTCGATAGGCTCGGCGCCTTAACGCAACAGGCCGCACGAATCCAATCACCGCTAATTGTCAGCCGGCAATTAATAATGCACACGGCAGTTCATCGAAAAGTGCGGCGCCGAAAAGATACGGGGTCGATAAGTTGAGCGATCCCGACGTCAGAACGGCATGCCAGCCCTTTGTGGTTTTTGTTTTCGGAGCCATGGGTTGTGGCAGCGCGATTGCGGTATCCCCCCACCACGATGACGCTGGTAGCAGGCTGCTATCGTTCACAACTGCCGGAAAACGCAGCGTAGCGACTATCACGCGCTCATGCCGCCAACGGCGCTCGAACGCAAATATATGTTGCGCGCGGCTGCCAACGACGGGCAGCGGCTGATACTCCCCTTTTTCGAATAATTCGGAATGATTGCGGCGCAATTGCAAGGTGCGCTGAATTATTTGTTGTTTGATGGCGCCGTTTTGCCAGTCGCGAATCAATGCAGATGGGTTAGCCCGAGCTGCCAGCAGTTGCTGTCGATGTGTGTAATCGACCGCGCGGCGATTATCGGGATCGACGAAGCTGAAATCCCACAGTTCGCTGCCCTGATAAATATCGGGGATGCCGGGTATCGTAAGCTTCAGCAGCGTTTGCGCCAGTCCGTTAACGCAGCCCGCAGCAGCGATCGATCGCGCGAAGCTGGCCAGTTCGTCGATAAAATGTTGCGACTGCGATCGATCGAGCAGTTGATTCAAAAAACTCTGGCAAGCTGTTTCATAAGAATGATTCGGCGTGCCCCAGCTGGAAATCTGTTTCGCCTCGCGCAGCGCCTTCTGCCACCACTGCTGCAGGCGCTCACATAGCTGGTGTACGCCGACGGTATCATTCGGTTGCAAGTCCAGCGGCCAGCCGCCGACCAGCATCTGATAGAGCATGTATTCGTCGGCGATCAGTGGCCATTGCGGTTGCGGATTTTTGTGCCGCGCATTTGCCGCTATCCAACGGTGGACTTGCCCCGACCATGGTTCGGCGATTTGCGAGATTATCGCCAGACGAGCGCGCAGGTCTTCGCCGCGTTTATGATCATGCGTTGCCGTGGCCAGTAGCGCCCGCGGAAAATGCCTGGCACGACGCTGGCATTCCGCGTGAAACTCTTGTGAGCTAATCGCGAATTGCGCCGGATTGGCTCCCACTTCATTACGCGAAAGCAGTCTGCCATGGCGATAGAATGCAGTGTCTTCCACGGACTTGGCCGCCAGCGGCGAACTCAATTGCTGGAAGCGGGTTATCGCCCGCAGTCGCATCCGGCGCTCGCGCGGAGTGTGTTCGGGTTGGAGTGAGTCGGCGCCGAGCCAGCCATCGATCAGATCGAGCAGCGGCCAATCCGCCACACTGCAAAACGGATGCGCCGCGTCGATTGCGGCGCGCATGATTTCCGTATCTGCCGCGCTGCGACCGCGACCATCGGCGTAGGTGCGATAGATCGGAAATTGCACCAGCAGCTCCGTCAATACCCGGCGAATCGCCAATAGGCTCCAGTCGCGTGTCGCCGGATTGGCTCGGGCGATACGATGGAGGGCATAGGCGCAGGCATTAAACTCCGCCGCCAGCAACTCTTGCAGAATGCGCCGCCGGGCGCGGTGGGACTCCACGTCGAAGTCGCCGCTGCGTCCGCTCAGTGCAGTCCACAGGCGTGTCAATTCGGATTCACCCGCGGGGTTGTGCAGCAGCGCCGATACCTCATTCATAAAGCTGTAACCCGTAGTGCCGTCGACCTGCCATTCGTCCGGCAAACGTTCCTCCGGCGCGAGAATTTTTTCGACCACGATATACGCGGGACCGCTCGGCGCCGTCGGTGGCCGCTGGCGCGCCAGCGGCTTCAGGCGTTTGCGCAAATGGCGGCAATAGGTGCGTGGGTCGCTCAGCCCGTCGATGTGGTCGATGCGCACGCCATCGATCCAGCCCTCGGCATACAGCCGGAAGATCAGTTCGTGCACCGTCTCGAAGACTTCGTCCTGCTCGACACGCAGGCCGGCCAGATCGGTGATCTCGAAGAAGCGACGCCAGTTGATGGCCTCGGGCGCCGTGCGCCACCACGCCAGGCGGTAGTGCTGTTTGTCCA
>JBEVMI010000301.1:0-7421 GCA_040508685.1 Spongiibacteraceae bacterium | reverse complement strand
CGGTATTGCGGCTGCAACATGCCGTCGCGCCACACTGCGAGTGCGAGTAATGCCAGCACCGACAGCAGAACGCTGGCACCGAGTTGAACTTGCGAAATAAGAGTGTCGTGATCCTGCAATAACCTGCGCGATCGGGTATTCGGAGGGCTGGCAAAAAGCAGCGATTCCGTCTGCAAACGCGTATTCACGGCGTCATCTCCGCGTATGTGGTGAAGCCCGCAGGCGCTTTGGAAACGACCCACTCGCTCCGATTGCCTGCTTCTGCAATATGCTTATTAGCAATTAGTCTGCCAGCGGATGAGATTCAAAAGTGCCTCATTAAAAGGTGTCGGGATTCTATACAAGCATTGGTGCAGTATTTTTTTTTGACGTTGCCCCTGCCATTTTCGCTTTCTCGCGACGACAGAAAAAAATGCGCATGAATTCAGCGTTTTTTGATTTTCGGTGTGGTTGTCGAAAAGGTATCAGAGCGAAAGCGGATACAAATGCGCAAAAATCGTTTTCAATTCGGCACGTTTATTTTTGCAGAGCGTGTTGACGAATTTTGCGCAAATGTAGTGCGGGGGCAACAGGCATGACGCACAAATTTTTTGCGCGGGGACTGCGGTGACGCCGAGGTGGAACGTTCAGTCGGGATCGAAATCGCGAATAAAAATAGCCCAGAAGCCGATAAACAGCGTGGCAATCAACGGTCCCAGTACGAAGCCGTTCAAGCCGAAAATGCTGATGCCGCCGAGCGTCGACATCAGCACCAGATAATCCGGCATTTTGGTTTCGCGGCCGACCAGAATCGGGCGCAATAAATTATCCACCAGGCCGATGACCCCGGCACCGACGACAATCAGCACGACGCCCTGCCAGATCCATCCGATGAGCAGCAGGTAAATTGCCACCGGCGCCCAGATCAGCGCGGCGCCGACCGACGGTATCAGCGATGCAAATGCCATCATCACGCCGCCCAGCAACGGGGCGGGAATACCGAGTGCCCAGAAGGTCAGGCCGCCGAGAGTGCCCTGCACCGCCGCGACAACGAGATTGCCGCGAATGGACGCGCCGATGACAGTCGAGGTTTTTTCCAGCAGCAGGCGTTCGCGTTCGTCGCCGAGCGGCAGTGCACGCACGATTAAACGCACCAGCATCTTGCCGTCGCGCAAGAAGAAAAACGTCAGATACAACATCACGGCGAAGGCGACCAGAAATTGCGCGGCGTTCTGGCCGAAGCTGAGCAGCTGTCCCGCGAGGTATTGGCTGGTCTGTACGCTGACGTCCTTGAACATTTGACGGACTTTGCCAAGATCGATATTGAAACGATTCAACAGTTGCTGCACCGGCTCCGGAATCTGGGTGCTGCGTTCGAAATAACCCATCAAATCGATTTCACCGGACTGCATTTTTTCGTAAAGCGCGGCGCCCTCCTGCGTCAGCGTCGCCAGCACGCCGAGCGTGGGCAGGATCACGATCAGCGTGCACACCGAGAGCACCGCAAACGCGAGCAGGTTGGGGCGGCCGACAAAACGCGGCGCCAGGCGTTGTTGCAGCGGATAAAACAGAATGGCAATGACGCCGGCCCATAAAATCGCGCCGGCCCACGGTTGCAGGATCCAGCCGAATAACAGAGTGATGAGTAATAACGCGAGAAGAAAAGAACCTTGTGCCAAGCTGCGCTGCTGTCGCAAATCCATGCCCCGTCTGTTGTGTGTCTATTGCGTATGGTTTATTGCGTGTGGGTGACAATCACGGGGCGCAGTCGCGCGATACCGGCATCGTCGAGCGCTTTATCCAGCAAAACGCGCACCTGCTGCGAACTTTCCATCTGCATGGCTTGATGCAGCAGATCTTTGGCGTAGCCGAAACTGATGCTGCGAATGGCCGATTTCACCCGCGGCAGGTTGGTCGCATTCATCGACAGGATGTCGTATCCCATCGCGAGCAACAACATTGCCGCCGCCGGATCGCCCGCCAGCTCGCCGCAGATGCTGACCGGTTTGCCTTCGGCGTGACCGTCCAGCGCGACTTTTTTCAGCGCCTGCAATACCGCCGGGTGATAGGCGTGATACAGATCGGCCACGCGCGCGTTGTTGCGATCGACCGCCAGCAGATATTGCGTGAGGTCATTGGAGCCGACCGACAGGAAACTTACGCGGCGTGCAAATTCACGCGCCTGATAGACCGCTGCCGGCACTTCGACCATGACGCCGATCGGCGGCAATTCGACCAGCAGGCCGTCGTCGATCAATTCCTGATGCGCGCGATAAATCAGGTCGAGCGCTTCTTCGAGTTCCGGAATATTGCTGACCATCGGCAGCATGATGCGCAGATTGTTGAGGCCCTGGCTGGCTTTCAACATCGCGCGCACCTGCACCAGGAAAATTTCCGGGTGATCGAGCGTGACGCGAATGCCGCGCCAGCCGAGAAACGGGTTGTCCTCTTCGATCGGAAAATACGGCAGCGATTTATCGCCGCCGACATCGAGCGTGCGCATTGTCACCGGCAGCGGCGCAAAAGCTTCGAGCTGCTCGCGATAAATCGCGCGCTGTTCTTCTTCCGACGGAAACCGGTCGCGCAGCAGAAACGGCACTTCGGTGCGATACAGGCCTACCCCTTCGGCGCCGCGTTCGAGCGAACGCACGACATCCGCCATCAAGCCGGTGTTGACCCAAAGCGGAATGCGATGGCCGTCGGTGGTGACGCAGGGCAGGTCGCGCAGCCCCTCCAGCTCTTTCGAGATTTTCTGTTCGGAACGGTAGATCGCCTGAAACTGCGAGCGGATTTCCGCCGGCGCGTTGTAATGCACGACGCCGTTGTAACCGTCGAGGATCAGCTCGGAACCTTCGAGCTGCGTGAACGGCAGATCCATGCAGCCCATCACCGTGGGAATGCCCATGGCCCGCGCCAGAATCGCGACGTGGCTGTTGCCCGAGCCTTCGACCGACACCAGGCCGACCAGTTTTTCCTTCGGCACTTCGCCGAGCATCGACGCGGTCAGTTCTTCGCCGACCAACACCGTGCGATCGGGATACACCACCGGATCGGTGTCGGCGGCTTGCAGATAGGCAAGCAGGCGGCGGCCGAGATCCTTGACGTCGACCGAACGCTCCTTGAGATAGACGTCATCCATCATTTCGAAGGTGCGCACATGCGCGAGGATGACCTGGCTGACGGCGCCCTGCGCCCACTCGCCCTCGCGAATTTTCTCGACCACCTCGGCGGCCAGCGCGTTGTCGTCGAGCATGGCCAGATAGACGTCGAACAGCGCCTGTTCCTGCTTGGCGAGGCGGTCCGACAGTTTGGTGCCGAGGTCCTGGATATCCTGCCGCACCGCGTTCAGGCAATCGCTGAAAAAGATCAGCTCGGCGTCGACATCGGCGTGCGTGCGGTGCGGTACGGCGTAGAGATCGGAGGGCGGCGAAATCACGACCGCCTGGCCGATGGCGATGCCCGGTGCTCCGGCGACACCGCGAAAACGCGCGCCCGCGGTGGCGCTGCGGCCACCCATGCGGGTGGCGGTGAGCGAGCCGGTGGCCTGGGCGTGGGCGATGACGCCGGCGAGCTGGGCCGAGCAGGTGACGAGGAACGCTTCCTCGTGTTCGTCGAAACGACGCTGTTCGACCTGCTGCACGACCAGCACGCCGAGCACGCGGCGCTGGTGAATGATCGGCACGCCGAGGAAGGAGCTGTAACGCTCCTCGCCGATGCCGGGCAGATAAAAGAAGTTGGGCTGCGATTCGGCGTCGTCGGTGTTGAGGGGTTCTTCGCGGGTGGCGACCTGTCCGACCAGGCCTTCAGCCGGACCGAGGCTGATTTTGCCGACGAGGTCGGGATTCAGACCTTCGTTGGCCATGAAAACGAGGCGGCCGGTATCCGGATCGCGCATATAGACAGTGCAGACTTCGGTGCCCATCGACTCACGCACGCGATGGACGATGACATTCAGCGCCGTCTGCAGGTCGGGCGCCGCATTAACCTCCTGCGTAATTTTGCGCAGGGCGTCGAGGATACTGGGTTGGCGCGCCATGGAGGCTCCTGTCGGTGAAGGCTTCTTTTTATAAATGAGCCACTAAAAAGATCGCGATGAATCTCCGTTGCTGCCTACGGCGTGCTGACGAGTTTACTGTGGCGCGGTGCCAATTCTTTCATGGCGCGGCGATAGACCTCGCGTTTGAACGACACCACCTGCCCCAGCGGATACCAGTAGCTGACCCAGCGCCAGTGGTCGAACTCGGCCTTGTCGCCCAGGTCCATGCGCACGGTGTTGTCGTCGGCCAGCATGCGCAGCAGAAACCAGCGCTGTTTCTGGCCGATGCACAGCGGCCCGGTCTCCTTGTGCCGCACCAGCCGCTCCGGCAGACGATAGCGCAGCCAGCCGCGCGTGCTTGCCAATACCTCGACGTGGTCGGGTTGGAGCCCAACCTCCTCGTGAAGTTCGCGGAACAGGGCCTCTTCCGCGGACTCGCCTTCATTAATACCGCCCTGCGGAAACTGCCAGCCATTCTGCCCGATGCGGCGCGCCCACAGCACCTCGCCGCGCGCATTCGCGAGCATGATGCCTACATTGGGGCGAAAACCATCGGCGTCGATCACGAAATCATCCTGGTGGGGCGCACGGGCTGATGAAAACAGAGGCCGGGAAAACAGGGGCTGCTGAAAAAAATGGCCTGGTGCGAAGTCTGTATGGAAAGTCGACGGTATTCTTCCATAAAGAAGCACGCCCGAACACCATGCGCGGGTATGCTTGGCGCCCTCTTTCATGACCATGTTTCAACAGCGACAGGAGTTGGCAGTGAGTCTGGCCATTTTCGATCTCGACAACACCCTGCTGGGCGGCGACAGCGACCACGGCTGGGGCGAATTTCTGGTCAGCCGCGGGCTGGTCGACGAACAGCAGTTCCGCGCTGCCAATGACCTTTATTACCGCCAGTATCAGAGCGGCCACCTCGATATCCACGCTTATCTCGCCTTCGCGCTGGAGCCGCTGACCCACCACAGCCTCGAGCAGCTGCAGGCCATGCACGCGGAATTCATGCGCAATTTCGTCGCGCCGATGCGTCTGGCGAAAGCCGATGCGCTGCTGGCCGAACATCGCGCGCGCGGAGACTACCTGCTGATCATCACCGCAACCAATGCGTTCGTGACGCGCCCGATTGCCGCCTGGCTCGGCGTCGACGACATCATCGCCACCGAACCGGAACTCCGGAACGGCCGTTACACCGGTCGCATCGTCGGCACGCCGAGTTTTCGCGAGGGCAAGGTCACGCGCCTCAACGAATGGCTGCGCGATCACGCTTTCGATCTCGCCGGCAGCAGCTTTTACAGCGATTCGCTGAACGACCTGCCGCTGCTGGAGATGGTGGAAAAGCCGATCGCGGTCGATCCCGACGATACCCTGCGCGCCACCGCCATCGCGCGTGGCTGGCCGGTGATCAGCCTGCGGGATTGATCGGAAATAAAATCCAAATTTCGGTATTGCATTGAATAAAAGTAAATCGGCAAGCCCCATTAAATAAATGAACAGGGCCCAAGTAATGAAACGATCGAGAGCCAGAAAAGTCGCGTTGATGTGCAGCTTGAGTGCTGCAGTTGGTTATGCCGCGGGCGATACTGCGTGGCACGAAAACAATAATCCGCTGGCAACTGCCGATCAGCTGGCGGCAGAAAAACTGGCGGTGGAAATTGTCGGCAGCGGCGCGCTAAAGCAAGCGCGTGCCGATCTCAAGACGCAGTGGATGAAATCGGCGGCGGCTGTCGCGCCGGTGTCCGCAGAATCGCTGACCTATCTGGAGCAGGCGCTGGATGAAACGGTTTTTGCCCAGACTTTGAGCAGCATCAACACCGACGCCCATTATCCCAAGATCATTTCGACGTTGGCCGGTGCGCATACGTGGTTCGGCGTAGCAGTGCCGGGTTACCGCACTCTGCTCGACAACCCCGACACGATTTATCGCACGGTTCCGCTTGATCCCGCTGCGAGTTATGTCATCACGGGCGCGATGTCCGCGCACCCGCCGGTCGATGCGAATTTCAGCGTGTGGGACGGCCGCAATAAAACCCTCGCCAATCTGACGCAGGAACAATTGATCGTCGATGCGAGTGGCAATTTCACAATCGATATTTCGGCCGCGGAATTTTCCGGCAAAGGCAATCATCTGCCACTCGCGCCGACGGCTACAAAACTGTTCGTTCGCAACACCATCAATGATTGGGGCGTGCAACAATTCTTGTCGTTGCAGGTTGCGCGAGTGAGTGGCCCGCAAATACCACCCGCGAAGTCCGTCGAACAATTGACTGCACAGGCAGCGCAGGCTGTGCGCGAAGTGGCGCCGGTGTTCGACTACTACACAAAACTTTCCTACGCGCAGCCCGTCAACACGCTGCCGCCGGTTTCGCTGGGCGGTTCTGCCGGTCGGCTCGCGACGCAGGTGGCAACCTACAGTGCGTTTAATATCGCCGACGACGAAGCGTTGATCGTTACACTCAATACCGGTGGTGCGAAATATTTTATTGCGCCGGTCTACACGCGCTGGATGACAACGACTCAATTTGTCGGGCGCACCCAAACCCTGAACAACCGTCAGGCGCTCGCCAACCCGGATGGCACTTACACACTGGTTATTTCAGTCACCGATCCGAAAATCTACAACTGGATCGACACCGCAGGTTTGCATGAAGGTTTGTTCAATCTGCGCTGGCAGGCGTTGCCCGCAACACCCGCTGACGCACTGCCAGCGGCAACCATGCAGCACGTGAAGTTGTCCGATCTGCCCAAGGTACTTCCCGTGGGAACGCGATACGTGACTCCCGCTCAGCGAGAAGCGCAGCGCGCCGAGCGCGTGAAAAGTTATACGCCGCGTTATATGCCCTGATGCCGGGCTGAACCGGTTAATGCCGATGTCGAATGCCGCGTCACGATCAACTGCGTGATTTGTTGCTGCGCGTGCAGACCAGTCTGGATGCGCCCGAATAAACGCATTTCCGTTTCGCGGTCGAGACCCAAGGCCGTGCGAGTTACTATTGCGGCGCTCGCGGTTGCAATACGTCCACCACCATTAAAAAAACAAACGCTGGATTCCGACATGACCCATACCAACGGCGGTATTACCGTCGAAACCCGCGGCCACATTCTTCTGATGATCGTTTGCATAAAAATCGTCACCAGCAAACGCTAACCGAAACGTCGTAACGAGGAATGTCCCCACCACTGATAAATGAAAACGCGAAATGCGAGGTGAGTCCGATGCAAGTCAAATCCTACTGTCGTATCTGCGCCGGCCTGTGCGGCCTCGTCGTCGACGTCGATGACAACAAAGTGGTGGCGGTACATCCCGACCGCGACCATGCCGCCAGCAACGGTTTTATCTGCACCAAAGGTTTGCAGTACGTCGAGATGCATCACGGGCCGGGGCGCTTGCGCCATCCGCGCCGAC
>JBEVMI010000300.1:0-3990 GCA_040508685.1 Spongiibacteraceae bacterium | reverse complement strand
TCGATCCCGAACTGCTGCGCACCTACGAAAAACTCGGCATCCCGCTGCATGAGCAAATGATGCTGGCGGGTGTTGCCGTCGACGCAGTATTCGACTCGGTTTCCGTTGCCACCACTTTTAAGGATTCGCTGCACAAAGCCGGCGTGATTTTCTGTCCGATCTCCGAAGCCGTGCAGCTGTATCCGGAATTGATTCAGAAATACCTCGGCTCCGTCGTACCGCAGGCCGATAATTTTTACGCCGCATTAAACAGCGCGGTATTTTCCGACGGCTCCTTCGTGTACATCCCCGAAGGCGTGCGCTGCCCGCTCGAACTATCGACCTATTTCCGTATCAATGCCGCCAACACCGGCCAATTCGAACGCACATTGATCATCGCTGACAAGGGCAGCTACGTTTCTTATCTGGAAGGTTGTACCGCGCCGAAGCGCGATGAAAATCAATTGCACGCCGCCGTGGTCGAATTGATTGCACTCGACGACGCCGAAATCAAATACAGCACCGTACAGAACTGGTATCCCGGCGATGAAGAGGGCCGCGGCGGCATCTACAACTTCGTCACCAAACGCGGCGCCTGTCTCGGTGCGCGTTCGAAAATTTCGTGGACGCAGGTCGAAACCGGTTCCGCCATTACCTGGAAATATCCCAGCGTAATTTTGCGCGGAGATCACAGCGTCGGCGAATTTTATTCGGTGGCACTGACCAAACATATGCAGCAGGCCGACACCGGCACCAAGATGATTCACCTCGGTGCGAACACCAAAAGCTCGATCATTTCCAAAGGTATTTCCACCGGCCGCAGCCAGAACACCTATCGCGGCCTGGTACGCATTTCACCGCGCGCCGAAAAAGCCCGCAACTTCACGCAGTGCGATTCGCTGCTGATCGGCCCGCAATGCGGCGCGCACACTTTCCCGTATATCGAATCGCGGCAGCCTAGCGCGGTTGTCGAACACGAAGCCAGCACCTCGCGCATCAGCGAAGACCAGTTGTTCTATCTGCGCAGCCGCGGCATCGACGCCGAACAGGCAGTCGCGATGATCGTCAACGGCTTCTGCAAGGAAGTGTTCGATCAATTGCCGATGGAGTTTGCTGTCGAAGCGCAAAAACTTCTGGAAATCAGCCTCGAAGGCAGTGTCGGGTGATTTCGCTTTTTCATCGATTTAGAAAATTTTAGAGACTTTTGTATGTTGAGAATTAATGATCTGCGGGCCGTCATTACCACCGACGAAGGCGATGGCAAAGAAATCCTGAAAGGCCTGAACCTCAACATCAAGCCGGGTGAAGTGCACGCCATCATGGGCCCGAACGGCTCCGGTAAAAGCACCCTGACACGCGTACTCAGCGGCGACCCGCACTACACCGTCACCGGCGGCCGCGTCGCCTTCAATGGCGAAGACCTGCTGGAAATGACACCGGAGCAACGCGCGCGCGATGGTTTGTTTCTGAGCTATCAATATCCGGTCGCAATCCCCGGTGTCAGCAATATTCAATTCCTGAAAGCGGCGGTCAACGCGCAGCGTGCTGCCCAGGGGCTCGCGTCACTCGATGCGCTGGAATTGCTGGAACAGGCGCGTTCGGGCCTCAAGCAAGTAAACCTCGACGACAGCTTCCTGCATCGCCCGGTCAACGAAGATTTCTCCGGCGGTGAGAAAAAGCGCAACGAACTGTTGCAGATGCTGCTGTTGAAACCGCGCTTCTGCCTGCTTGATGAAGTCGACTCCGGCCTCGATATCGACGCGCTGAAGGTTGTCGGCGATGTCGTCAACAGCATGCGCGACGCCAATCGCAGCATTCTGATGATCACCCACTACCGGCGCCTGCTCGATCATATTCATCCCGACCACGTGCATATCTTCACCGACGGCAAAATCGTCGCCAGCGGTGGCATGGAGCTGGCCGAAGAACTGGAACGCTCCGGTTATCGCGGCGTTGCGGCCTGAGGAATGGCGATGGGTACTCAAGCAGCCATTAAACAATCACCGGCACTGCAACCGCTCGACACATTGATGGCCGCGCGCCTGCAACAACGCGCACCAGCGTGGCTGCAAACGCTGCGTGAAAAAGCGCGTGCCGATTTGAACGGCGCCGGCCTGCCGAACAAACGCCGCGAGAGCTGGCATTACTCCTCCGCCGATTTGTGGTTACAACAATTCGATCAGCAACATGGTCTTGCACCGATCTCTGCCGATCGCGACGCGGGAAGTGCTGACGATTTTAATTCGGCGAATTGTTTGCAGTTCAGTCACGGCGTACTGCTCGCACAACAAATTACTGAAGCGGATCGCGACGCGCTGACAATAGTGCCGCTGGCATCGCTCGACGAACAGAAACACGCCGACATCATCGCGTGGCTGAGCAAACAGAAACCCGCCGACAGCCTCGCTTCGCTGGCAACCGCGCTCGCGCCGGAAAGCCATGTTCTGATCGTGAGCGCCGAACAGACGTTGTCGCAGCCCATCGTCGTTAGCCATTTCACATCGCAGGCTGGCGCCCAAGTCGGCCAGCTGGTCGTCTGGATCGAAGCGAATGCGCAGGCCACCGTGCTCGAATCATTCAGCGGCAAAGCCGACACGCAATCACTGCAAATCGCGCATACGCAGATTCATGTCGCGCGCGGCGCAAAGTTGACTTATGCGCGGCTGCAGCGCGACCAGAGTGGCGCACAACATCTCGGCGTCGTTGAAAGCGATGTCGGCCGCGACGCGCAATTACGCATGCAGGTTCTGCGGGGCGGCAAAGAAAGTTCGGTGCCGAATCAACGCCAGCGCAATGGTATTTATGTGCGCCTGCAGGAAAACGGCGCGGAATTTATTGCGCGCGGCGCCTTCGCTGCGGCCGGCTCGCAGCATATCGATTATCACTTCACCATCGATCACAACGCCGATCACGGCCGTTGCGATGTGCAGATGCAGGGCATCGCCGGCGATAAAAGTCGCGGCATCGTCAACGGCCGCATTTTCATTGCGAAAAACACGCGCGCCAACGACGGTCATTTCACGACGCACAATTTATTGCTGTCGAACGACGCCGAAATCGACGCCAAACCCGAACTCGAAATTTATGCAGACGAGGTGCGCTGCGATCACGGTGCCACGGTCGGCCAGCTCGACGAAGACCAGCTGCTGTATATGCAAACGCGCGGTATCGATCACGCGCAAGCCGTGGCGCTGCTGACCGAAGGTTTTCTGAAAGCCGGCCTGCTCGATTGTGGCAACACCGCATTGAACGAATACCTGCAACAGCAGGTGCTGCTCAGCCTCGGGGGTGTGGTGTGAATGTTTCTGCGCAGGCGATGGCAACGGTGCACGCCGAATTTGATGTCGAAACACTGCGCCAGCAATTCCCGGTGCTGTTCCAGGAAGTGCACGGCCGGCCGTTGGTTTATCTCGACAATGGCGCGACCACGCAAAAACCGCGCGCGGTTATCGATGCCATCAGCCACTACTACGAACACGACAATGCCAATGTCCATCGCGGTGTCCACACGCTGAGCGAACGCGCCACCGCGCGGATGGAAGTCGTGCGTTATATCGTGCAGTCGTTTATCAACGCGGCTGAGCCGGAAGAAATCATCTTTACCCGCGGCACCACCGACGCGATCAATATCGTTGCCAACGGTTTTGCGCGCGCGATATTGAAGCCGGGCGACGAAGTGCTGATCACAACGATGGAGCATCACGCCAATATCGTGCCGTGGCAGCAGGCCTGCGAATTCAGCGGTGCGACCTTGCAGGTCGTCGCCATTACCGATGCGGGCGAACTCGATCTCGACGATTTCCAGCGCAAACTTTCTGGGCGAACCAAAATCGCCGCGTTCACGCATGTATCGAATGCGCTCGGCACCATCAACCCGGTGGCGCAAATGACGCAATGGGCAAAAGCCGCAGGCGCTGCCGTGCTGATCGATGGCGCCCAGGCTGTCGCGCACGGTCCGGTCGATGTGCGCGCACTCGATTGCGACTTCTATGTGTTTTCCGGACACAAACT
>JBEVMI010000036.1:0-4668 GCA_040508685.1 Spongiibacteraceae bacterium | reverse complement strand
AGACTCGATTACCTACACCAGCGCACTGGCGCCGGAACTGCGCACCCTGACCGATCCGGATCGCGTGCACCGTGTGCCCGATTATTCCGGTGCGAGCAAGGAAGAACGCATCCAGCGCATTCGCCAGATCATTCAGATCGCGAAACAAAATGGCTACAACAGCATTTTCGCCGGCTACGGTTTTATGGCCGAAGACGAAGAAATGGTGCGTTCGATGGAAGAGGCCGGCCTTAAATTTATCGGCCCCTGTTCCTACACCGTGCGCGCCGCCGGTTTGAAAGACGAAGCCAAACGCACGGCGCTGGCCGTGGGTGTTTCCACCACGCCGGGCGTCGACAACCTGACCTCGCTGACGCTGCTGTCGAAATATCCGACCGAAGCCGATCTGTTGCAGCTCGCGAAACTGCAGGAGTTGCCGCTCGATACCGCCGCGTTCGCCGCTGCCAAAACGCTGGAAGACAAAGCCGACGTCGTGCTGCTGTCTTCCTACCGCAAAGGCGTCGATCTGTTTTCGATCGATGACATGGGCGAAATCCTGAAAGGGCTGCTCACCAAAGTATTTTCGGAAAAACCCGACAATCGCTTTCGTCTGAAAGCCATTTCCGGCGGCGGCGGCAAGGGTCAGCGCATCATGAATGCGCTGAACAGCTTCCCGGGCGCGACTCAGGAAGAGAAAGTCGCGAAGGCTATTGCCAATGGTCCCGCACTGCTGCGCGAAATTCTCGCAGAAGTGAAATGCAACGGCGTCGGCGACAACAAAAACGTTCTCGTTGAGATGAATATCGAAACCACTCGTCACCAGGAAATTCAGGTTATAGGTAACGGCGAATGGTGTACCACGATGGGCGGTCGCGATTGTTCGCTGCAAATGCACGAACAGAAACTGCTGGAAGTCTCAGTTACTGTCGAAGAGTTGCGCGCGGCGATAGCCAAGGCCGAGAAGGAAAATAACAAAGCCGAGATGACGACCCTGTGTCGCGACCTCGATATTCTCGAAAAAATGGAGAATGAAGCCGCGCGTTTTGGCCAGGCGGTAAAACTCGATTCGGTGTCGACCTTCGAGTGTATCGTCGACGGTCAGTCCCACTATTTCATGGAAATGAATACACGGATTCAGGTCGAGCACCGCGTTACCGAACTCTGCTACAAACTGAAATTCGCGAACCCCGCCGACCCGTCGGAGTTTTTCGTCGTCGAGTCGCTGGTCGAAGCGATGGTGTTGCTGGCGCGGCATGGCAAAAAGCTGCCGAAGCCGGAGCGTATCGTGCGCGAGGACACCTCGGTTGAAGCGCGTCTGAACGCCACCAACCAGGCGCTGCAACCGCACGCCGGCGGTGTGATCGATTACTGGTCGAATGCCGTGATCGGCGAGATTCGTGACGACCAGGGTATCTGTGTCCACAACCCCGACACTGATATGTTCATGAAGTACCACCTGGCCGGTGCTTATGACTCGAACATCGCGCTGCTGCTGACCACCGGTAAAACCCGTCTCGACAGTTACCAGCGCTTGGCCGAAATCCTGCGTCGCACCGAATTGCGCGGCAAGGATCTCGCGACCAACCTCGAGTTTCATTACGGACTGGTGAACTGGTTTATTGGCCAGAACATCAACGCACGTCCGACCACCCGGTTTATCGTTCCCTATCTGACGGCAGTCGGCAAATTGAAAGCGGTTGCGAACCAGCTCGATGTCGAATTTGCTTATGCACAAGTACGTGCCCGCCATCTGAAAGCTGCCGGTGAACACAGCAAGGCGATGACCCATGTGCTTGACCGCAAGCAGAGCCTGTTGTTACGTCCGCTGCAGGAGCTGTTTAGCGAACCGCACATTTTAGCGGGCTGGCTGGCGATCAATCGTCACCATTTCAGTTCGAGCGGCGGTCGCATCACTTGGGTAAAAAACCCGATTGAAGTGCTGGCGGAGATGTACCACTTCCTGCACATGGATTACGAGCCGGGCAAACCCGCTGCTTACATGATCTGGGATCACGATGATGCGTTGTTGCAGGGCGCATTGGCGTTCTACAGCGAGCTCAAAAAACGTCTCAACGTGTTCGCTTATGCAGACCTCGAAAAAGCACTGGCCGGTGTCCGTCCTGCGGAGCTTACCGAAGCGCAGTGGACTGCGACGCAGGCCGCGCATCTCGGCTATCAGGCGGGCACTGAAATCCTGTCGCTGTTGCCGATGGTCGCGCTGGATACCCATTTCTTCGATCTCAATGTCAACGCCGACCTGACGCTGAATATTCCGGCCGACCTGCTGGAAAAAGAGCTGCAGGACAAAATGGCCAAGGTGCTGGTGCCGCCGCCGGTGGCGAAGTCCGACGAAATCCTCGCGGCTTCGGGCGGTATGTTCTACGCACGCGAAGCGCCCGGCATGGAGTCGTTCGTTGCCGAGGGTTCGCACTTCAAGCAGGGCGATCCGCTGTACATCGTGGAAGTCATGAAAATGTTCAACAAGGTGTTCGCGCCGTTCGCCGGCACCATCGACAAAGTGTTGCTCGATACCGATGGCATCATCATTAAAAAAGGCCAGCCGTTGTTCAAGATCGTGCCCGACGAAAAACTCGTTATCGAAACGCCGGAAGAGATCCGCGAGCGCATGCGCGCGAAAACGGCTGCGTTCCTGGCCAACCTGTTGTAAGACACCCTATGTTAATTGAGGTGAATGTATGATCGTCGCGCTTGACCATATTGCGATCGCCGTGCCGGATTTCCAGAAAGCCATCAAACGCTTCATGGAAGATTTCGGCTTGCATCTGGAAGGCACTGAAGACGTCGAAACTGCAAAAACCATGACCGCGTTTTGTCCGCTGCCGGAGACCAGCATCGAGCTCGTCCACCCGCTGCGTGGTGAAGGCCCGATCGTGAAATATCTGGAAAACAAGGGCGGTGGCATTCATCACCTGTGTTTTCGCAGCGATAACATTGATGAAGACGTCACCCGCCTGAAAGCCAAGGGTTATCAGTTTCTGAGTGAGGCGCCGTATCCGGGCGCACACAATTGCCGCGTGATTTTTATTCATCCGAAAAGCAGCGACGGTATCCTGATCGAGTTGAGTCAACCCTCTGACGATCACCATTAAGCAATCGCCCGATTTAATCGGGCGTTTTTGTTTCTATTCAAGCATTTGTATTTTGAGAGGCCGCGGTTATGGCAACTGACAATAGTTCTAATGGCTACAAACCCGAATCGGTGACATTGGAGGCCTGGCAAAAAGCCGCGGCAAAAACTGAAGGCGGTGTCGATGCGCTGACCTGGAAAACCCTGGAAGGTATCGACGTCAAACCGCTCTACACCAAACAGGATGTCGAGGAACTGCCTTACACCGATACGCTGCCGGGTTTCGAGCCCTACATCCGCGGTCCGCAGGCCACCATGTATGCGGTAAAACCCTGGACCATTCGTCAGTACGCCGGCTTCTCTACCGCGGAGGCATCCAACGCGTTCTACCGCAAGGCGCTCGCTGCCGGTGGTCAGGGTGTGTCGGTGGCATTCGACCTGGCCACGCACCGCGGTTACGACTCCGATCATCCGCGCGTCACCGGTGACGTCGGCAAGGCCGGTGTGGCGATCGACTCCGTCGAAGACATGAAAATTTTGTTTAACGCCATACCGCTCGACAAGGTTTCGGTGTCGATGACGATGAATGGTGCGGTGCTGCCGATTCTCGCCGGTTACATCGTCGCTGCCGAAGAGCAGGGCGTAGGTCAGGATCAATTGTCGGGCACGATTCAGAACGACATCCTGAAAGAGTTCATGGTTCGCAATACCTACATTTATCCCCCGACACCGTCGATGCGCATCATCGGCGACATCATTGCGTACTGCTCTGATCACCTGCCGAAATTCAACACGATTTCGATCTCGGGTTATCACATTCAGGAAGCCGGCGCCGATGCTGCGCTGGAACTCGCGTACACGCTCGCTGACGGCAAGGAATACATTCGCACCGCCATTGCTGCGGGTCTCGATATCGACAAATTCGCCGGTCGCCTCTCGTTCTTCTGGGGCATTGGCATGAACTTCTACATGGAAGTTGCGAAGTTGCGTGCGGGCCGTCTGTTGTGGGCGCGCATCGTCAGCGAATTCAATCCGAAAAATACGCGCTCGAAAATGTTGCGTACGCACAGCCAGACCTCCGGCTGGTCGTTGACCGAACAAGACCCGTACAACAATGTCGTACGCACCACGATCGAAGCGATGGCCGCGGTATTCGGCGGCACGCAATCGTTGCACACCAACGCCCTCGATGAAGCGATCGCATTGCCGACCGAATTTTCGTCGCGGATCGCGCGCAACACACAGCTGATCATTCAGGAAGAAACCGGCATTACCAAAGTCGTCGACCCGTGGGGCGGTTCTTATTTTATGGAATCGCTGACGCAACAACTGGCTGATCGTGCCTGGGGTTTGATCGAAGAGATCGAAGCCGCGGGCGGCATGGCGAAAGCCATCGAAACCGGTTTGCCGAAGCTGAAAATCGAAGAGTCCGCGGCGCGCAAACAGGCGCGTATCGACCGCGGCGAAGATGTCATCGTCGGTGTCAACAAATACAAACTCGACACCGAAGACGATGTCGATATTCTCGAAATCGACAACAACAAAGTGCGTGAATCGCAGATCCAACGTCTCGCTGACATTCGCGCCGCGCGCGATGAGAA
>JBEVMI010000297.1:0-5869 GCA_040508685.1 Spongiibacteraceae bacterium | reverse complement strand
AATGCACTTTCGAAGTTAATGAACCTTAGAATTTGTAACCGGCAGCGACCATATAGACCCACGGATCAATATTCACCGTCGTTTTTACTTTTCCCAATGCCGTATTCAACGACGCATCGGTATCGATATCGGCATGCCATACCGAAACGTTCAGCAGCCATTGTTCGTTGATCGCCCAGTCGAGGCCGACTTCACCCGCCAGTCCCCACGAATCGTCGAGCTGCAGATCGCTGGCGCCCAATTTTGATTTTGCCGCGGCGCTGAGATCTTCGGAAAAGAACGTTGTGTAATTGATGCCGAGACCGACATATGGCTGCCACACCGAATCCGCAGGCGCAAAATAATATTGCACGCTGAGTGTCGGTGGCAGCTGTTCGATGCTGCCCAGCCTGGTGCCGTCGGGCACGCCCAGACCGCCCAGGCCTTTCGTGGTGAGGTCGTGTTCGAACGGGGTTGCCGCCAGCAATTCAACTCCCCAGTGCGGTGTGAACATATAACTGACGGTGATGCCGAGTGCCGTGCCGCTGCCGACGCCGACGCCTGTGCCCGCCAGCCCAGTGCCATTTACGTTCAGATCGCTGCTGTCATCGCGCGGATCGACGGACGCATAACCGGCGCGCACGATCCAGTCGCTCGGCTCATAAGCGAAGGCACTGCCGGCAGCGACGGTGGCACTGATCAAAACGAAGGGAAGGTGTGCGTACTTCATTGCTGAACTCCTGTGGTTGGTCAGGCTTCAGCATCCGTCAGCCGGGCTCACAGGGCATTGATACACCTCAAATCCCATCGGGGGGATAACGTCGAGGCGACCAATTCTGCCGCCGCGTTGATACAGGTCAACATATTCTCCGGCGCCATCCCCTATCGTTCGACACATCAAAATCCGGTGTCGACAATCCATGAAAATGAATCCATGAACAGAGCAGCCACGCCACTGAATTTCCAGCGCGCGCTGATTGAAAAATACAGCGTCGCCGGACCGCGCTACACCTCCTATCCCACGGCGGTGCAGTTTTCCGAGGGATTCGGTGCCGACAGCTATCGCCAATTATGGACCGGGGTGGAAAAATCGACGGCGGCGCTGTCGCTCTATGTGCATATCCCGTTCTGCGAAAACATCTGTTATTACTGCGCCTGCAATAAAGTGGTGACGCGGCAGAAACACAAGGCGCGGCAATACCTCGATTATCTGGAAAAGGAAATTCGCCTGCAGTCGGCGCTGATCGGCAAAAACCGGCCGGTCACCCAATTGCACTGGGGCGGCGGCACGCCGACATTTTTAAGCGCTGCCGAACTCACCGAACTGATGTATCACATCGCCAGCCATTTCAACCTGCTCGACGACCCACAGCGCGAATATTCGATTGAGGTCGATCCGCGCACCGTCGACAAAAATATTCTGGCGCTGTTGAAAGGCATCGGTTTCAACCGCCTGAGTTTCGGTGTGCAGGATTTCGACGAGCGCGTGCAAGAAGCCGTCAATCGCGTGCAGCCATTCGAACAGATCGAGGCGCTGAACACCGCCGCGCGTGATCTCGGCTTCAGCTCCATCAGTATCGATCTGATTTACGGCCTGCCGCACCAGACCCCCGAAAGCCTGCGGCACACATTGGAACAGGCACTGGCACTGAAGCCCGATCGCATTGCGTTCTACAACTACGCGCATATGCCGCATTTATTTTCATCGCAGCGCTCCATCGATCGTTTGACACTGCCAACACCTTCGGAAAAGCTGGCGCTGCTGGAGCTGGCGAACGCCGTACTAGGCACTACCGGCTACCTGCATATCGGCATGGATCATTTCGTGCGCGCCGAAGACGGTCTGGCGCAAGCGCAGCTTCGCGGCACGCTGCAACGCAATTTCCAGGGTTACTCCACCTGCATGGCCGCGGATCTGGTTGGTCTCGGTGTATCGGCCATCAGCAGTACGGCGCACGGCTACGCGCAAAATGCAAAAAACCTGACCGAATACTACGGCCTGATCGATGCCGACAAATTGCCGGTAACAAGGGGTTTATGCTTGAGCCGCGACGATAAGATCCGGCGTGCGGCAATCATGCAAATGATCTGCAATTTGAGCCTGGATACAAGCGCCCTTGAAAAGCAGTATGGCATTTGCTTCGCCGACTATTTTGAGCGCGAACTTGCAGAACTTGAGCGACTGGCAGGGGACGGGCTGGTGTCGATCGAACCTTCGCGACTGATCGTTACCAGCACGGGACGTTTTCTGTTGCGCAACATTTGCATGGTGTTCGATCGTTATCTGCCGCCGCTGTTGCAGCGCAGCTTTTCCAAGGCAATTTAAGTCCCGGACAATCTGGTCAGCATAAAAACTGCAGGAGTTTCCCATGTCAGCCTCACTCGTTACCGCGCCTTTCGCGCTGCTGCTGCAACCTCGTCGCGGCTGGGCCGACGCCGCCAAAAATGCGATGCCGGACAGCGTGCTGGTCGCGCTGATGTATCCGCTGATGATGGCATTGATCCCGGCGATAGCGTGGCATTACGGCGTCACACAGACGGGCTGGAGTATCGGCTCGGACACCGTGACCCGGCTGACACCGGACAGCGCACTGCCGATCATCGTGTCGTTTTATTTTACGATGGTGCTCGCCGTCGCCGG
The DNA here is from genome assembly GCA_040508685.1 of Spongiibacteraceae bacterium. Classification (GTDB taxonomy): domain Bacteria; phylum Pseudomonadota; class Gammaproteobacteria; order Pseudomonadales; family CAMLJR01; genus CAMLJR01. Next base: position 3,249 of record JBEVMI010000297.1, on the reverse strand, counting down.
TATCGGCTACATGATTCACTGGATGGCACAGACCTATGGTGCGGTATCGACGGTAGCCAAAGGCATCGCCTTCGCCGGCTTTACGGCAACGCCACTATTTATTGCGGGGGTCGTCGGATTTTATCCGGCCTTTCTGTTCGATTTGATAATCGGATTGCTGGCACTGACTTATTCGGTCTATCTGTTGTACATCGGAATTCCGATCGTGATGAATATTCCCAGCGATCGTGGATTTTTATTTGCCAGCGCGGTGATTGCGGTGTGCCTGGTATTCCTGATCGCCATCATGGGTGGCGCAGTCATATTGTGGGATATGGGCGCAGCGCCGGTATTTACCGATTAAATGCTGCCTGCTGCCGTGTCACGCAATAAATCCGGACTGAGGATCTCCACTTCACGGCCATCCGTCTTGATGATGCCGCTCTTTTGCAGACGACCGAAGACACGACTCATCGTTTCCACCGTCAATCCGAGATAATTACCCATTTCTGCACGCGACATCGGCAGTCGAAATAACGTAGCGGATAATTTGCGGTGGAAATTCCGGGCTGAGAGATTTATCAGCAATGCCGCAACACGCTGATCGGCAGAATTTTTGCTCAACATCGCGATCAACTGCTGATCGGCTGCGATTTCCTGGCTCATCAGCTGAAAAAAATGGCGCTGCAGTTTTGGCACTCTCGTGCTGAGTTCGCCCAGCAGCTCGAACGGCATTTCACAGACCGCCGCCGTTTCCAGCGCGATTGCCGAACTCAGATGTTTGCCGGCGCCGATGCCATCCATGCCGAGAATTTCCCCCGGCAAATAAAACGCCGTCACCTGCTCGGTGCCGCAACTGGCGGTGCTGTAACTTTTCAACGAGCCGGAGCGCACGGCATAGACCGAGCGGAACACGTCGTTCTGCCGGAACAGATATTCGCCTTTCTGCAACGGGCGACCACGCTGAATGATGGAGTCGAGCTTCTCTATGTCGGCGGCCTCCAGCGCAATCGGCAGGCAGATTCGGCTGAGCCGACATCCGGAGCAGGTGACCTGGAAGTTGTGCTGGCAGTGTTGTTCGGAAACAACGGCGAGATTTGCGGGTGAACGACTGTTCATGACTATCCTTTTCGCGGCCCGGGCAGACTAGCTGCAGGATTATCCAATAAAAATAGGGGCTTATGCGTAGGCAGCTGGCGAATGTGTCAACTACCCCGTATCGAACCCGAAAAATCTAATCCGTTAACTGTACGAAAACTAGAGCTTTCTCGATGACCCGGCGAACTCCGCACATCTTACCTACCCAAACCGGGACATCAGTTCGCGACCGAAATGCATGAACTTTCGTATCGACCGTATCGCCAAACGCGGCGAACATATCGTGCCGTATCATGAGGGCGAGTTTGGCCCACACCCGCATCGCATTTAAAACCTCCTGCCAGGCTATTTGCGTACGACAGGGATAGAAAGATATCACTCGTTGTAGTTCGCCAATACGTCGGCCACAAAATCGAGATGTGCCTCAGCGCCACGCAGTTTGCGCTGCATGGTCGCAAACGATGCGTGCGTGCCGCCGGAATCGCGCCAGCGTTTGAGCGAATCCGCCACCGTTTTCGCACCATCCTGGCCGTTATTGATAAATTCACGCCCGAATGTTTCTGGCGACCGTCCCTCTGCTTTCAGAAAAGTTTCGACCTGCGACCACTTGTCGAACATCGGCGCCACATCCGGTCCCGCAAACTGAAAACCATCGCCGAGTTTCGCGGCGCGCTTGAACGCCGCATCGCTGTCGCCGCCGATCCAGATCGGAATCGAGCGCCCGGGCCGCACATTGATGTTGGCGCGATCGATACGATCGAACTGGCCTTCGAAGGTCAGCAGCGGCTCGCTCCAGAGCCGGCGCAGAAACACGATCTGCTCGTCAATGCGTTTGCCGCGCGTACGAAAATCCTGACCGAGCGCATCGTATTCCACGTAATTCCAGCCAATACCGACGCCGAGCCGCAACCGCTGATCCGAAAACAGATCGAGGTCCGTGGTTTGTTTGGCGACGAGCACGGTCTGGCGCTGCGGCAGGATCAACACGCCGGTAGCAAATTCCAGCGTGGTAGTCATGCCCGCCAGATACGTGAACATCATCAGCGGGCAGTGGAACGTCGACTTTTCGTTGTAGCCGTATTGCAATGGGGGCTCGCGATCGTGGGATGCGCCGACGACATGGTCGTACGCGAGCAGGTAGTTGAATCCCATCTGTTCGACCGCCCTGCCGATTCTCCGCACGGCCTCCGGGTCGCCCTTGAGTTCGGTTTGTGGATAGACGACGCCGATTTGCATGATGCACTCCGAGAATGGGTGATGAAGATTGCCGATAATTTGCAATGACAGCGGCGTTGCCACCCCGCCTCTTTTATCGATTCGACATCGTATCAAGGCACACCGGCGGATCGAGTCGCATTTTTGCGGTTAAATCGCCAGTCTGCAGAGTGAGTCTTTGTGCAAATTCAAACGGCGCGTACACACGCAAAACCAGTAATCCGTCGTAGCTGGGTAGAGCGTGACCTGCGCGGTGCTGAATGTCGGCGAAGATGAGTCTATGCTGGCCCGTGTTTTCGTTATATTTATCGCCACGTATCGCAATGGCGAACCGGTGTTGATCGCAGCGATCAACTCGACCAAGGAAACATGCCGGGAATATATGAGAAATACTATTGAATCCGAGCCAGACCTGCCGTCGGCGGACAACGCGTCGAAAGGACAGCTCGTCGAGCTGCATTCCGCAATGACACCGCACGCAGCGCTGAGGGCAATCGTGACGGAGATCCTGCGGCACTTGCAGAGCAACGTGCCGGGAATCCTCGCAGGCCGGGATGCAGAATTTCTCCACCAGGCACGAGTGTCATTGCGTCGCCTGCGCTCCGCGCAAAAAACCTTTGAGCGGATATTGCCCGACACCGCGTGGCCAATCACCACAGTGGAAATCAAATGGCTCGCCACACTTTTGGGCAAGGCGCGCGATCTGGATGTAATGCTGTGGGAAACACTGCCGACCATTAAAACCGCTTCTTCCGATGCAACCGATTTCAGCCCTGTTGAAAAAGCCGCGCAACAACGTCGAAAAAGACTGCAGCGACAAATAGGTTCAGCGCTGACGTCGGATCGTTACGCAACTCTTCTGCTTAACCTGCAGCAGTGGGCAAAAGCAGCCGGGACCACCCCGGCTCAGAGCAGCGAAAAGCTTCTCCGCTTTGCCCGTGACTCACTGAACAAACA
>JBEVMI010000295.1:0-5428 GCA_040508685.1 Spongiibacteraceae bacterium | reverse complement strand
GCCGGGTCAACGACCTGCGCGATAACGTAATCGGCATTGGTGTGAAATCCTGTGTGATATTTGCAATCAGTGACTGCGGCACCGGGAAGTTCGGAAGCGCCGCTGATGTTGAAGACGTGCATGTTGAAACGTTCTTCGAGATGTTTACGCGGCTCTTCGTACTGACACATCGCTTCCATGAATGCGACATTGGCGCCGTTGATAACCGCGGCCATGCTGGTGCCCATTTCCTGAGCAGCCTGCTCGTAAATCTGCAATTGCGAACCGCTCATCATGAAATTGGTTGGACGCAGCGTTTGCCACAGGGCGATGTGCTCTTTCGCCATATCGACATTCATGGGCGGGCCTACGGGAATCTCCATCGCCGGCCAATCCCAGATACTGCCAACCGAACCGCCCATCGCCGAGTAGATAAATCCCGGCCACGAATTGGTGGTCCGTCCGTGCGGCCGCAGCCCTTCGCGCCACCAGTTGCGTTGCACCACTTCGCGATAGATTTCCATGTCCTTCTTTCCGCGCAGATACAACATCGGCTTGCCGGTGGTGCCAGTCGAAGCGCCGAGACAACTCGCCTCATCCACGGACATCGCGCGCCAGGTGCCCCACGGCGGATTCGCCGCGTCGTCGGCGCGCAGCTCATCCTTGATCGTCATCGGAATTTCATCGAGCGGCGGCATTTCATTTACGGAAAGCCCCGCTGCTTCAAATTTATTTCTGTAAAACGGAATCGGCTGTTCCCAGATGCGCTTCCACTCTTTTTCGAGTCCCATGCGCTGAAATTTGACGAGCGTTTCCGGACCCATCGACTGGCGTTCCGGATTAAACAACTCGCGATTGAGATCGGTGTTGTTGGTCATGACATTTCCTCAGTTGGACAATTCGATTTCACGGGGTCGATGCTGACTCTCCGTCGTCGCCGCAGGGCCAGGTGTTGTCTCGCGCGACATCAGCGCATACAACGCCGGGACCATAAACAATGTAAACAGCGTACCTATCAACATTCCAGCGGTTATCACGATGCCAATATGCGTACGGCTGATTTCGCCGGGGCCGGATGCCAGCAGCAGCGGCAGCACGCCGCACACCATCGCCGCTGTCGTCATCAGGATTGGTCGCAACCGTGTTGCGGCATTCCAGTCGATAGCGGCAGCTCGAACCTGCAAAGTCCAATGTTCCAGGACGATATCGATCAGCTCGGCAGCAAACTCGCAGCATTCGCCAACCGATCGTGAGCATCACAAATAAATAACATCGCCAAGTGCGCCGCAGCTTTTGCACGGCGCAACTCGCCATGGCTAATTAATTGTGTGGAATTTTCGCCTGCAATGCCTGCGCATGGATTACCGACTCATCGGTGGTAGCAAAGGGCGTGAAGCTGGAAAAATCTTCAATGGCACCGAGTTTGGCCTGCACCTCCTCGATCGTCAGGCTCGGGCTGTAAATCCCATCGGTCTCACCGATGTAATAGCGGTCAACGCGGCCGCCGGCTGACGACAGGACCGCTCCCTGCAAGGAACAGCTGGAGTGCGCAAGGTACGCGGCAACCGGCGCGACGATGGCGGGTGGCAAGGTTTGCTGCATCCATTGCACGCGCTCCTCATCGAGTCCACTCGCCAGCATCATGCGCGTGCCTGCGCCGGGCGCGATCGCATTGACGCCAATGCCGAGCGCCGCGCCCTCAACTGCAATCGCGCGCGTGAATGCAAAGATGGCACCTTTCGCTGCACCATACGCGCTCCAGCCCGGCAAGCCGAAAATGGTCGATGACGTCGTATTGACGACGCGGCCATAGCCGTTCTTTTTAAGAATCGGCCACGCGGCTTTGGTCACCTGCATCGTGCCGAAGAAATGCACGTTCATCAGCAGCTCGTAGTCTTCAGTCTCGCAGTCTTCCAGCGTTTTATTGAGTGGAATGCCGGCATTGTTGATGACGATGTCGAGACGGCCAAATTCGTCGAGCGCCTGCGTAATGATGGATTTCGCGCCAGCCCTATCGGCGACCGACGCGTAGTTTGCAACCGCGCGCCCGCCTGCGGCACGAATGGCAGCAACACATTCGTCCGCTGGTGCGGGCGAGGTTTCGCTGCCGCTGGCCGCCACGCCAGGATCGTTGATGACGATCGCAGCACCCCGCTCTGCCAATAATTCCGCATAAGCCCGCCCCAGACCGCGGCCACCGCCGGTTACCACCGCCACCTGCCCGTCAAAACGCAATTCGCTCATGTCGCCTCACCTGTGTTTTATGGAGTCATGTTAAACCGGCAACCACTGATTTGGCCCCGGTTAAAAGGATACTTAATTGTAATTTACCCTGCGCCGGCAAGCGCATACAATTTCATGCATTCAGAGGCAACTCCGCATTTCTGAATGTCGTTCCAGCTACGGCAAAAAATTACATAAAGGATTTTTGTATGGAACGGCAAATGCCCGAGGAAATCGATGTGCTCGTGGTGGGCTCCGGCGCTGCAGCCATCGCCGGCGCGATCACGGCCGCCCGCGCCGGACTCAGCGCGCTGATCATCGAAAAGACGGATTGCTGGGGTGGTACATCCGCCCTGTCCGGTGGCGGCGTCTGGATTCCCAATAATATCTTCATGCGCGAAAACGGTATCGACGATACGGCGGACATTGCGCTGCAATACCTCGACGAGATCGTTGAAAACGTCGGGGCGTGTACATCGCCGGCGCGCAAGCAGGCCTTCGTCAAATACGGTCCGGAGATGGTCGAATTCCTGCGCGAAAACGGATTCGAGTGGTCGTTCTCGACGCATTTCCCCGATTACTATCCGAACAAGAAAGGCGTGCGCTCCGGACGCGCGCTGGGTGCGCGCGTAATGGACGGAAACAATCTCGGTGCATGGCAGCACACACTGCGTAAATCGCAGAGTTTTCCGCCGCTGGTGTTTAATTCGAGCGACGTATTCGCGCTGATTTCACCGCTGCGCACCGTGGGCAATTTTCTGACGCTGTTGCGCATTCTTGCGGTTTCAATCGGCTGGCGGCTCAGTGGACGCCGCCCGCTGTCGATGGGGTCTGCGCTGGTCGGCAGGCTGTTATTAATCGCACAAAAACTGAATATCCCTTTATTCCTGAACACGCCACTGGTGGATTTGCGCGAAGAAAATGGTCGAATCGTCAGCGCCGACATTCATCACGACGAAAACATCAAACGCGTGCGCATCAACAAGGCAGTGCTGCTGGCCGCGGGCGGCTTTGCGCGCAACGACCAGTTCCGTCGCCAGTATCAACCGGTTGGTGGCGATTATTCCGCAGCCCCGCCAGGCGATACCGGCGATGCGATCCAGATCGGGCAAAAACTCGGCGCCGCCACTGCGCTGATGGATGAGGCGTGGTGGCAACCCAATGTCGTCATGCCGGATGGCAGCGTGAATATCACGCTGTGGGAGCGCGCCATGCCGCACTCCATCATGGTTGACCAGCGGGGCGAGCGTTACATGAACGAGGCCCAACCCTATGTCGATTGTGGTCGGCATATGCTGGCGCGCGACCGTATAACTCCCGCCATTCCGTCTTGGCTGATCATGGATGCCCGCCATCGCAAGCAGTATGTATTCGTGACCAATCCGCCCGGCGTCACGCCGAAAAAACTCATCGACGCGGGCTTCTTCATCAAGGCCGATTCGCTCGACGATCTCGCGCTGCAATGCGGAATCGATGCGCGCAAATTGCACCGCACGGTTAGCCATTTCAACCTGATGGCACGCAAGGGCGTCGATGACGATTTCAATCGCGGCGACAATGCCTTCGATAATTCCTATGGCGATCCACTGGTGCAACCCAACCCCAATCTCGGCCCCATCGAACAGGCACCGTTCTGGGCCGTGCGCATTTACCCCGGCGATATCGGCACCAAGGGCGGCCTGCTCACCGATGAAAACGCGCAGGTCGTGCGCGACGATGGAACCCCGATTGGCGGTTTATATGCGGCAGGGAATTCCAGCGCATCGGTGATGGGGCGCAGTTATCCAGGCGCTGGCGGCACCTTGGGACCCGCGCTGACATTTGCCTACATTGCTATGCGGCATGCGGCGACGTGACATTTCCTCGCGCCACAATAGCGGTCGTTAGCCCGCAGGACTGATCACCCTGTCGGCGAGTGCCCAAAAGTGTTCGATATTGCCGCGCAGGGGCTCTCGTCGCGCGACTATCTGAACATTGAGTTCCAGCGTGAGCCCAGCAATCGGTCGTTGGACCATGTCGGTCAATCCCCACGCATCAAAACTCAGCGCCTGTTCCACCGTGCCGGTACTGGTGAAAATAATATCCAGGGAGCCGATATTGTCTTTTAAGAAATACCGTTTCGTCGCTGTGCCCGGCGAGCCATTGCTGTACGTCGTGGTGAGCTGAATGCCGCCCGGTAAATGCAGAATCGGTAGCGAGCACAAGCCTCTGCTGCACTTCTCGGCCTGTCCGAAACCAGCGACGCGGGCCAGGCCCAGGCTTGATAGCAAACCCGGGCACGGTCGCGTCTCACATCAGGTATTCCCGAACAGCACGCCGTTCCAGAAACCGCAATGGTGATCCTCCGCAAAATCACGAATGAGGCCGATGTTCATGGAGTCGTAGTTGAAGAACGGCTGAGTGTAGCGATTGAATCGCGGCCACAGTGCGGAGCGGTTCTTGATCAACGTCAATAGCGCTGTGGGATGACCGGTGCGCGCGAACTGCGTGAACTGCTCGATCATTAGATTCGACATTTCCTTCTGCGCATTCGTCAACTGATTGAATTCGGCTTCCGGCAATTGCTGCATCAGCAGCATCTCGGCACCGTGATACGCACCCAGCGGGATCGGAGACGACAGCGGCGCTGGCAGATTTTTGTCGTTGACTTCATACGCGTAAGTCGGCGTGTATTTCGACAGCTCCAAATCCGCCCGCCACGCGTTGCAGCTGTAGATTGAATCGGTGACTACATCGACGAAGTAATGGAATGCCGTCGGATAATTGGCTGGCGGATAAATCTGATTGATCTGCGGCAGCCATTGCGCACCCACCAGCGCACCGATAATTCCCTGCGCGATCGGACTGGTCGGCGGTAAACCTGCAAGGAATTGCGGCGTGAACACCGACATTTCGTCGGCCGTCGTGGCTTGAATGATCGGCACCTGATTGAACGACCCACTACGCAAAGCATCCAGCGGCTGCTGTGGCATCACGACACCGTCGACCACCGGCGACCAGGTCGCACCGGAGTTGACACCGGGCGGCGGTGCGGCGGCAATCAACTGCGCCGGCGTTTTGCTGCGCAGGCACGCCGGTACGTCGGCGGCACCACTGCAGCCCAATGTCGCCGTGAACTGATCGCCAGTCGTCAGCGCCGCGTTCAGCGTCTTGTACGCTGAAGGCGACACGCATGGGCCGCTCTGCGAGATACCGCGATCGAACAAACCTGCCGCCTGCGGCGCCA
>JBEVMI010000268.1:0-5549 GCA_040508685.1 Spongiibacteraceae bacterium | reverse complement strand
GTGCCAGCCGCACGCAATTCGCCATCCCCTACGACAAAACTTTTTTGCAACCGGGTATCGATGCGACTGACTTTCTGTGCATTGATGGCGTATGCATAAAAATAATTGCTCGACAGCTGCCAGCTGCTGAGGAAATCGAAAATGACCGAAGCGCTGCCGGATTTTTTCGGTGTAAATTCGTAGTCGCGAAAACTGCCGCTATATATATGATCGACGCTGGAGTTGATCAGCGCATAGGTGCCGCGCAGGCGCAGGGAAGCGGTGACGCGAAAATCGATTTCGGTTTCAAAACCTTGCTGATCGACGTTGCCTTCGTTGCGCGGATTAAAGCTGGTAATGGACAGTGAGCTGCTGGTCAGGTTGTCGAGCTCGTCCCAGAACCATTTCACATCGGTCTGCAGACGCCGATTCAGCCAAAGGCCGTAATAACCGAACTCGCGCGAACTGATCGTCTCTTCGCGCAGATTGCCGGGCGACACCGCGCGCAGCGGAATTTTTACGGTCGAGCCGAGAAACGGAATTGGCGAGCCATCGGCGAACGTTACGTCCTTGGCGGTGTAACTCCAGTCGGCTTCCACTTCGAACAGATCGGGCGTGCGGATTGCCTCTGAATACACGGCGCGAATGCTGTGATTTTCGTTCGGGAAAAACAGCAGTGCGGCCCGCGGCGAAAAATTCTGGCCGATGGTATCGGCGTACTCCTGCGAACCGCCGAGCGTGAATGACCACTGTGGCAGAAACCGGTATTCGTAGTTTGCAAACAGCTGATAGGTCGAGCGTTCGACGCTGCCCTGATAGTACGTCTTCGAATTGGCCTTTTGCTGTTGTGCGTGAATGCCTGCCACCAGCTTCCATGGTGCCACACCGATGAGGGTGTCCTGCAGGTCGAAATCAACGCGCTGGTTGGTGCCGCTCTCGTTGATATCGCCACAGATCAATGTTGTTCGCGGCAGCACCGAACGCGGGATGCCGATGTCGCCGGCGCGCGAGCAGGTGCGCCATTCGGTCTCGTCGTGTTGACCGGCGAAATCGATTTGCCATTTCAGCGAATTGCGCGGCGACAGGAAATGTTCGGATACGGTGCTGAAAAACCAGTCGCGGACATAGTGGTCCGCGGCGGTGAGATCGCCGGTGTTGATGTCATCGGTGTATTGACCGTATTTGTAGCCGGCCCGCAGGTCGAGGTTCCAGTTCTCACTGGGTGATACTTCCCAGCGGCCATTGAACAATTGCAGGTTGGTTGAGTCGCGGCGATCGTTGCCGTCGCGGTCACTGTCGAAGCCGGCATCGCGACGGGTATTGGCGCTGACACGGTAACTGCTGTCGCCGAATTTGCCGGAGGTACTGCCGTAATAATCTTCGGTGTGGCCACTGCCATTGCTGGCCCTCAGGCGCAGGGATGGACTGTCGTCGGGATGACGGGTGACGATGTTGATGACACCGAGGAAGGCATTGGCGCCATAAGCCGCGGTATCGGGACCGCGCACGATTTCAATGCGTTCGATATCTTCCAGCGCGAGAGGAATATCGTTCCAGTCGATGGTGGCGAGGCCGGCCTGATACACCGAGCGGCCGTCGACCATGACCTGCATACGGCGGCTGTCGCGATGGGTGGTGCCGTGATAGCTGACTACGTAGTTCCAGCCGTCGCGCGCGCCGACCGACGTACCCGGCACCAGCCGGAACAGCTCGGGTAGCTGGCGCGCTCCGCTGGCTTCAATCAATTGGCGATCGATGACGGTGACGCTGGCGGGTACTTCGGTGCGGGGTTGTTTCAGTCGCACCGGCGTCAGCACTGTGGGGATGGCGGTGTCGAATCCGCTGTCGGTCAACGCGTCGGATAAAACCGAAAGCGGGATTGCCGCAACAACGGCAGACAATACTAAAGGCAGCACGGGTTTTAATGCGGGCATGGTCGGAATGTGGTTGGGGTTAATGAAAGACATTGCATTCCGTTGGCAGCATTGTTGTTGCGGAGCCCAACGTCCCGGGCGCGTTGAGCTTAGCTTATTTACCGATGCAAAAACTGGAGAAAATACGACCCAGCAAATCATCCGGTGTGAACTTGCCAGTGATTTCACCGAGCGCCTGCTGCGCTTGCCGCAAATCTTCCGCGAGTAATTCGCCGGCACCGCGATGTTGCAACTGCAATTCGCCCGCGTGCAGAAATGTCAGCGTACGCTCCAGTGCGTCGAGGTGACGGCGTCGCGCGCTGAAGCCTCCCTCGCCCGCCTGCGTGTAACCGGCCCGCTGTTTCAGGTGTTCGCGCAGCAGCTCGATACCGTCGCCGGTTTTCGCGCTCAGCGTGATCACACAGGTTGGCTCGGTTTCAACTCCGGCGCCAACACCGGATAGATCGCATTTATTGCGCACGATGGTTATGGGCAGCCGCTGCAACTCAGCGATGCCTATTTGTGGCCACAGTGTTGCGGGATCGTTGAGGTTGCAGGTGGCCGCATCGCTGCTGTCGACCATCAACAGAATATGATCGGCCTTGTCGATTTCACGCCAGGCGCGGCGAATGCCTTCCTGTTCGATCTCGTCGGGGCTGTCGCGCAGGCCGGCGGTGTCGATGATATGCAGGGGCAGGCCGTCGATCTGTATATGTTCGCGCAGGACATCGCGGGTGGTGCCGGCGATCGGCGTGACAATGGCGCGGTCGCGGCCGGCGAGTGCATTCAGCAGACTGGATTTTCCGGCGTTGGGTGCGCCGGCGATAACCACGGTGAGTCCTTCGCGCAATAGACTGCCCTGACGCGCGGTGTGCAACACCTTATCGACTGCGGTAATCAATGCCTGCAGTGCCGCCGCAATTTTGCCGTCGCCGATAAAATCGATTTCCTCCTCGGGGAAATCGATGGCCGCTTCGACGTATAAACGCAGCGCGATCAGTTGCTCCAGCAGGATATCGATGGCGCGGCTGAAGTCGCCCGTCAGCGAACGCACCGCATTGCGCGCGGCCTGTTCGGAGGCGCTGTCGATCAGGTCGGCGATGGCTTCGGCCTGGGCGAGGTCGAGTTTGTCGTTGAGAAAAGCGCGCTCGCTGAATTCGCCGGGCCGAGCCAGCCTCGCGCCGAGGCGCATCACCTCGCGCAACAGGCAATCGAGAATGATTGGCCCGCCGTGACCTTGCAGCTCAATGACATCCTCGCCGGTGAACGAATGGGGTCCGGGGAAAAACAGCGCGATGCCATGATCGAGCGGCGCCAGATTTTCAGCGGACTTTCGGTCGCACGCCGTTTCATAAAAGGGTCCGTACGAGGCATGGCGGGGAGCGAGTTCGCGGCGGGTGATGGCGCAACCGATGACGGTCGCGCCGGGTCCGGAGATGCGGACGATGCCGACGCCACCGCGACCGGGTGGCGTTGCGATGGCGGCTATGGTGTCGGTTGATGACGCCGGAGTGTCGGTGCTAGACGTCGCCATCGCGAAGGTACCATCAGGCGTTTTCGATACGTTTGGTAATGATGTACTGCTGCACGATCGACAGCGTGTTATTCACCACCCAATACAGCACGAGGCCGGCGGGGAACCACAGGAAAAAGAACGTAAACATCACCGGCATCCACTGCATGACTTTGGCCTGCATCGGATCGGGCGGCGCCGGATTCAGTTTTTGCTGGATGAACATCGATGCGCCCATCAGCAGCGGCAGGATCAAGTACGGGTCCATCGCGGACAGATCCTTGATCCACAACAGCCAGGGTGCGTGACGCAATTCGACAGACTCCTGCAGAACCCAATAGAGGGCCAGAAACACGGGCATCTGCACCAGAATCGGCAGGCAACCGCCGAGCGGGTTAATCTTTTCTGTCTTGTAGAGACTCATCATCTCCTGCGATTGTTTTTGACGGTCGTCGGCGTAACGCTCGCGGATCTCCAGCAGCTTCGGCTGAACTTTGCGCATGTTTGCCATCGATTTATAGGCTTTGGCATTGAGCCCGAAGAACAGGATTTTCACGATCAGTGTAACGAACACGATCGCCCAGCCCCAGTTGCCGACGACGCCATGGATTTTGGTCAGCAGCCAGAAAATGGGCTGTGCGATCATCCACAACACGCCGTAGTCGACGCTAAGCTCCAGACCCGGCGCGATTTCGCGCAGTACATATTGGTCTTTCGGCCCGGCGTATAACTGAGCATTGAATTCCCCGCTATTGCGCGGGGCAATTTCCAGCGTGGGGGCAGTGAAACGTACGATGTGCTGATTGTCGCCAGTCACCAACGTGGAGAGCTGGTTCAGTGTTTTCTGGTCCGGTATCCACGCACTCAGAAAATAATGCTGGATGATGCCGATCCAGCCGCCCGTCAATGTTTCATTCAGCGGCTGCTCTTTCATGTCGTCGAACGGCAGTTTCTCGTAGGTGGTTTTGGCAGTCGGCGCCGCGGCACCGAGATAGGAGTGCATGCCGAGAGCACCGCTGACGACGAGGGGGTCGACACTGCCGTCGCGTTTGAGCTGCCCGAACAACGCGCCCTGCCACGGTTTTTCGCTGAGATTGTCGATGCGATAATTCAGACCGACGACATAAACACCGCGGGTAAACAGGAAACGTTTGTGGATCTGGACATGCTCGGCGGTTTCGTACAGCAGTTCGACCGCGAGTTCGTTCTGGCCGTCAGCGAGCGCATAAGAGTTCGCGGCCACGGTGTAAAGCGGGCGGCCGTCTGCGGTATCGGTACCGTCGCGGCCCACGAGTCCGCTCTGGGCCACGAAGGTTCGGATCCGGTCTTGTTGCAGCAAGACGAAGGGCCGATCCGGTGTCTCCAGCGAAGTGCTGTGTTTCGGCAATGCGGCGTGAACGATATCGCCACCGTTGAGATCGATTTGCAGGTCAAGCACGTCGGTGCGTACCCGTACAAACTGCGAGGTCGTATTGCCGGCTGGCGTGGCATTGGGCAACGTGGGTACGGAGGTGTTGGCCGCAGTGGGTGTGGCGGGCGCCGGCATGGCCTCAGGGTTCGCCGTCGATTCGACCAGTTCTGTAGTCGCTATTTTTTGCCGAAAGTGCACCCACTCTGTCAGCAGCATAAACGACAGCACGGCAATGGCTGCGATCAGAAGGTAGCGTTGGATATCTCGGGTCATAATTTCTTCCGCAGGTCGGAATGCACAGTGGAACACGCATGGGTAGATGCACTAGTGGAACAGGGCGCGGCTGCGACGGGGGTGGCATTCGGCACGGGATCATACCCGCCCGCATGCCAGGGATGACAGCGCAGCAGACGTTTTGTCGCGAGGTAACCGCCGCGGATAACACCGTGGGTCTGAATGGCGGTAATGGCGTAGCTCGAGCAAGTGGGATAGAACCGGCAGCGCGGACCCAACAGCGGGCTGATGCAGAGCTTATATAAATGAAGCAATACGATCAGGGCCCGGCTCAACATGGTTTCGTTTCGCGCTGTTTCGCCGCCTTGCGACAGAGTTGCTGCCAGAGCTGATCAAATTGCACACGCAGTGCAGGGTTGTCGAATCCGGCTATACCCGGACGCGCCAGCACAATGACGTCCCAGCCCCCGAGCGTTTGCTGATGGCGGAAACTTTCGCG
>JBEVMI010000263.1:0-8275 GCA_040508685.1 Spongiibacteraceae bacterium | reverse complement strand
CGTTTTATTTATCGATGAAATTCACCGCCTGAGCCCGCAAATCGAAGAAGTGCTCTATCCGGCGATGGAGGATTTTCAACTCGACATCATGATCGGGGAGGGGCCGGCCGCGCGCTCGATCAAGCTCGATCTGCCACCATTTACCTTGGTCGGAGCAACCACGCGTGCGGGCCTGCTCACCTCACCGCTGCGCGATCGTTTTGGCATTGTTCAGCGTCTTGAGTTTTACAATGTCGACGATCTCCAGCATATCGTGCAGCGTGCGGCTGGCATATTCGGCATTACGTTGGAGCCGCTGGGTGCGCGTGAAATCGCGAGCAGAGCGCGCGGCACTCCGCGTATTGCAAATCGTCTGCTGCGCCGCGTGCGCGATTACGCCGAGGTCAAACACGACGGCGTGATCACTGCGGAAATCGCCGATCGTGCGCTGAATATGCTGAATGTCGATCAGCGCGGTTTTGATCATCTAGATCGCCGGTTATTGTTGGCGCTGATCGAAAAGTTCGATGGCGGCCCCGTGGGGGTGGACAGTCTGGCTGCTGCGATCGGTGAGGAGCGCGACACCATTGAAGACGTGCTTGAGCCGTTTTTGATCCAGCAGGGTTATATCATCCGGACACCACGCGGGCGTATGGCGACACGCAGCGCCTATTTGCACTTTGGACTGCAGCCGCTGAGTCGTGAACCGCAGCCACCACTGCCGCTCGATAATGGCAATCTCAACAATGGCAGTGGAGGCGCCGGGTGACGGAGTTTGCACAGCCAATACGAGTCTACATTGAGGATACCGACGCCGGTGGTATCGTTTACTACGTGAATTATTTGAAATACATGGAGCGCGCCCGTACTGAATTCATGCGCGCTCAGGGGTTCGATAAACGTTACATTTTTACCGAGGACCTGATGTTTGTCGTCCACAGTGTCGAGGTTAAATACCGAAGGCCGGCGCGACTCGACGACGAGTTGCTGGTATCGGCCCGGATCGTAGAAAGCAGCGCCGCGCAACTGGTATTTGAACAGCGTATACTGCGCGCCGCCGAAGAAATCTGTGGTGGTTTCGTGCGTTTGGCGTGTGTTGATGTCGCTACGCTAAAGCCGCGCCGCATTCCGCGCAATCTGCTGACAGCATTGATACCGAGCTGATCGGCTGTGCGATATTTGAAAATTCAGGTCTGGGAGTTCGCGGGTGAATCAAGAAGTCTCCATTTTGCATCTGGTTGCCAATGCCAGCATCACCGTGCAGGTGGTTATGGCGATTCTATTGCTGGCGTCGATGACCTCCTGGTATTTCATCGTCCAGCGCGCATTATATTTTCGCGCTTCACGCCAGGAGGTCGATGCGTTCGAGCAGGAGTTCTGGTCGGGGATCGATCTCAGTCAATTGTTTCGTCAGGGTAACGGGCGTAGCGAAAGCGGCGGCATGGAGGGGATTTTTCGTGCGGGCTTCAAAGAGTTCACGCGCCTGCGCCAGCAGGTCGGCGCGGATTCCGATGCGGTAATGGAGGGCACTCAGCGCGCCATGCGTGTGGCGATGTCGCGTGAGCAGGAAAAAATGGAACGCAGCCTGCCGTTTCTCGCCACCGTCGGCTCGACCAGTCCCTATGTCGGCCTGTTTGGCACGGTGTGGGGCATCATGTCTTCGTTTCAGGGCCTGGCGAATGCGCAACAGGCGACGATTCAGTCGGTAGCCCCTGGTATTTCCGAAGCGCTGGTTGCCACTGCAATGGGGCTGTTCGCCGCTATTCCCGCGGTAATTGCGTATAACCGCTTCGCGGCCTGGGTCGATACGCTCGGCAATAAATACGACATGTTTGCCGACGAGTTTTCCAGCATTCTGCATCGGCAGGCGCACGCCGGAGGTAATCGTCGCAATGGCGGGTAATGTGCAGGGGCGTGGGCGCAGAAAACGCCATGGCGCGATGGCGGAAATCAACGTCGTACCATATATCGACGTGATGCTGGTGCTGCTGATTATTTTCATGGTGACAGCACCGTTGATCACGCAGGGCGTGCAGATCGATCTGCCGAAGGCGACATCGAAGCCGCTGGAAAAAGATGACAAGGAGCCGCTCATCGTTTCGATTAAAGCCGATGGCAGTTACTACATTAATCTGGGCGACAAGAAAGAAGAGCCGGTAGCTGCCGATCGCGTCGGCGAGCAGGTTGCGATTGTGTTGCGCGCTACGCCGGGGACGCCGGTTTATGTCGGCGGCGACCGTGTGGTGCCGTATGGCGAAGTGGTCAAGTTGATGACCATATTGCAAACGGCCGGCGCCGAATCGGTTGGGCTGATGACGGACAATCCGCCCCCCAGTTCTTCCGGTAAACCGTAGAGCGCGCGGATGAGACGAGACGTCGCTGTCCCGCTGTCGATAACGCTGGCGCTCCACGCTCTGCTGGTGCTGGCGCTGATTTTTCATTTTGATCTCGTGGCGGAAATGCCGGAGATCAAACCGACGCCGCGAATCATTCAAGCCAAGCTGATCAGCATGAATGCGAATCCGGTCGCCCGCACCAAACCGGTAAAAAAACCGGAGGAACCGGCTTCGGAGCCCGAAAGCGCGCCACTCCCGCCGGAACCTGAGCCGCAGCCTGAACTGCCCAAGCCGGAGCCGGTGAAGGAGACGCCCCCGCCCAAACCCGAACCCGATCACCAAAAGTTACTCAAGCTGAAGCAGGCGGAGGAAGCCAAAAAAAAAGTAGCTGACGAAAAGGCCAAAGCGGAAGCGAAGAAAAAAGAAGAACAAAAGAAGGCCGAGGAAACCAAGAAGAAAGCTGACGCCGCCAAGAAAAAAGCTGAAACGGATAAAAAAGAGAAGGATCGTAAAGAAAAAGAGAAGCAGGACGCATTGCACAAACAGCGCGAAAAAGCGGCGCGGGATGATTTGGCAAAAATGCTGTCCGAGGACGAGCAGGCCGAATCCAGCAATACCGAAGGCGAGCTGGTGCAGAGTTATCAGGGCGTGATCCAGGAGGCGGTGCAGCGCCGCTGGAGTCGGCCGCCGAGCGCACGCAATGGCATGCATTGCGTATTGGTCATTCAGTTAATTCCCACCGGCGAAGCGGTGGATGTGCAGATTTTAAAAAGCAGCGGTGATGATGCTTTCGATCGTTCCGCGATCAATGCCGTCAAGAAAGCTTCGCCGTTCAGCGAATTGCAGGCGTTGAAAGGCGGTGCCGATTTCGAGAAAAATTTTCGGCGCTTCCAGCTCGATTTCATTCCGGAGGATTTACGTCAGTGATGCTTAAACGTTTGTTACTGATCGTCATGGGTTTGTGCGTGGTGTGTCCAAGCTGGGCGCAGCTCACCATTCAGATCACCAAGGGGCGCGACAACCCGGTGCCGATTGCCGTGGTGCCGTTCGGTACCAGCGAAGTCGGCGTGCTGCCGGAAGATGTCGCCGCCATCGTCGGCGCGGATCTGCAGCGCAGCGGCCAGTTCTCGCCGCTGGCGCGCGGCAATATGTTGTCGCTGCCCGATGAGGGCAAAGAAGTCGTTTATCGAGATTGGCGCGCGCTGAATCAGGAATATGTGCTGGTCGGAAAAACCACGCCGTTCCAGAACGGTTACATGTTCCAGTTTGAATTGTTCGATGTGCTCAATCAGCGGCAACTGTTGCTCGACCGTGAAATTGGCTACCGCGACAATCTGCGCGAAGTCGCACACAAGATCGCCGACAAGGTTTATGAAAAACTCACCGGTGTGCGCGGCGCCTTCAATACCAAGTTGTTGTATGTCTCGGCGCTGCGTGATGCTGGCGGCAAATATACGTATCGTCTGATGATGAGCGATGCCGACGGCATGCGCGAACAGGTGTTGCGTACGCAGCGCGAGCCGATCATGACGCCCCAGTGGTCGCCCGATGCGCAGAGTATTGCGTATACGTCCTTCGAAACCCGGCGCCCCGCCATTTATCTGGAGAATCTCCGCACACGTCAGCGCCAGCAATTAACCAACTTCAAAGGTCTGAACGGTTCGCCGGCGTTTTCCCCGGATGGTCGCCGCCTGGCGATGGTGTTGTCGAAGGATGGCAACCCAGAGGTTTATGTGATGGATCTTGCGTCGCGCAATCTGGTGCGTGTCACCAATCATTTCGCAATCGATACCGAGCCGACCTGGTCTGCCGATGGCCAGTCCATTTTGTTTACGTCGGATCGTGGTGGTAAACCGCAGATTTACCAAACCAGTGTTTACGGCGGCGACACCAAGCGGGTGACATTCGACGGCGATTACAACGCGCGTGCGCGAACCATGCCCGACAATTCCGGGTTTGTGCTCGTGCATCGCGAGTACGGCAATTTCCATATCGCGTTGCAGGACACCAAAAGGGGTAAAACCGAGGTGCTGACACAGACCGCCTTCGATGAATCGCCGAGCATCGCGCCCAACAGCGCCATGATCATTTATGCGACGGTTGCGCAGGGGCGTGGTGTGTTGGCGGTGGTGTCGACGGATTCAGGCACAAAGTATCTGCTGCCGTCGCGTTTCGGCGATGTCCGCGAACCGGCCTGGTCGCCGTTTCTGACCAAACGGTAAACACTAACGTCAGGCGCCCGGCGGCTGAAACGGGGCCGGAATAACTGCGAAATATTATGAATTTCATCGTATTAAGCACTTCATATCGTGCGAAATATGCTCTATCCTCTTGCGCTCGCTGAAATCGTCGCTTTCGGCAAAAGGTTTGCTCGTAATCATCAACAATACTTGGATCTCATTAGGACCCAATCATGGAACTCAAGACCATCCGTAATGCCCTTGGCCTCGCTGTAGCTGTAGTCGTACTGGCGGGCTGCTCCAGCAATAAAAATGCAGACAACAGCGGCGCCAACGCCAATTCTGCTCCGGTTGACACCTCTTCTTCCTATTCTTCGGGCATGGACACCGGCGCCGGTGATCTGGCCGGTCTGACCCGTGTTTATTACTTCGATTTCGACAAGGCCGACCTGCGTCCGGACAGCCAGGCTGCCCTCGACCGCAGCATCGCTGTGCTGAGAAATGGTTCGCAACGCATTCGCCTGGAAGGTAACGGCGACGAGCGCGGCACCCGCGAGTACAACATGGCTCTTGGCGAGCGTCGTGCCAATGCCGTTGCCAACTACATGGTAGTAAATGGTGTATCCCGCGATCGTCTGGAAACCGTCAGCTACGGCGAAGAGAAGCCGGCAGCTCCGGGTCACGATGAAAGTGCATGGTCGCAAAACCGTCGCGTTGAGCTGCAACTCAACTAATTGGCGAAGCGCTTCTTTGTATGAGTGAAAAGGGTTTTTCGATGTTTCGATACCCGTCCAGCGCCGCCTGGGTAACCAGCGCGGCGCTAGTCATTTTTGGTACTTGCGGGGTGTCCAATACGCTCGCGCAGGCGCCGATTATCGATGGTGCCCAGTCGTCTTCCCGGGGCGGTTCCTATCCGTCCTCGGGTGGCGCGACGTCGGGTCAAGCCGAGATGTACCGGCAATTGCAGTCCCTCCAGGAGGAGGTGATGCAGTTGCGGGGCATCGTCGAGGAGCAAAACCATCAGCTCGAGGCGCTCAAGCAGCAAAGCCTCGAACGTTACATGGACCTGGATCGCCGCCTCGGTGGCGGTGCCGCTGCGGTGGTACCGGCCGCGGCAGCGGCGCAACCGGGTAGCGCTGGTGCAGCGGTTGTCGACGCGGCCGCTCCCATCGCCGTGCCGCCAGCAGCCGGCGGCAACGGTGCTGCTGCGACCCCGGCTGAGCAAGAGGCCTACAAGCAGGCCTACGCCAAGCTCAAGGGCCAGCAGTACACCGCAGCGATTCAGGGATTTAATGCATTCCTGAAGGATTATCCGTCCAGCGAGCTGGTGCCGAATGCGTACTACTGGCTCGGCGAATTACATCTGGTGGAATCGCCGCAAAACCTGAATGCAGCCGAGCAATCGTTTGCAAAACTGCTCAGCGATTTTCCGCAGCACACCAAGGCGCCTGATGCGTTGTATAAGCAGGGCAAGGTTGCTTTCCTGAAGGGTGACAAGGCCAGGTCCAAAAAGCTGATGCAGCGTGTGATCGACGAGTACGGTGCCAGCGGCAGCACGGCGCCGCAGCTCGCCAAGCAGTTTATCGACGAAAACCTCCGCAAATGATGTCCTGATCCTGCTGACGTTTTCCGGATTGGGGATGACGTCGGCAGGAACAAAACCTCCACGTATGTCCCGCTGCATTGTTTGTTGCCCTTATTTTTTGCCATCGTATTTATTTTGTGCCGCATATTGTTGTGACCGCCATGCAAACCCAGCTCCGCATCACCGAAATTTTTTATTCGCTGCAAGGTGAGACGCGCACGCTCGGGTTGCCAACCGTATTTGTACGCCTGACGGGCTGTCCTCTGCGTTGTACCTATTGCGACACGGCTTACGCTTTCCATGGGGGTGAACGTTTCAGTCTGACGTCGATTCTCGAAACGGTAGCGTCCTATAAGCCGGCCTTCGTCACTGTGACTGGCGGCGAGCCGTTGGCGCAGCCGAATTGCCTGCCGCTGCTGGCGGCGTTGTGTGAAGCCGGTTATGAGGTTTCCCTCGAAACCAGTGGTGCGATCAATATGGCTGGAGTCGATCCGCGTGTCGTCAAGGTCATGGACTTGAAGACGCCGGCTTCGGGTGAGCTATCGCGTAACGATTGGAGCAATATCGATCTGCTACTGCCGCACGACCAGGTCAAATTTGTTATCTGCAATCGTGAAGACTACGACTGGGCGCGGATGCAGGTAGACCGCTTTAATCTCGCCGCGCGCGTCAGCGATGTTTTGTTTTCACCGAGTTTCGGTCAGCAGGACGCGAAGGAGCTCGCCGAATGGATTTTGCACGATCGCCTGCATGTGCGCTTTCAGTTGCAGTTGCACAAGATCCTCTGGAACGATGCCGCGGGCCACTGAGTTTAAGCGTTAGATTTTTAGACGGTGAATGGGTAACGGGTGATGAGCGGCAGTCCCAAGGCGGTAGTTCTGGTATCCGGCGGGCTCGATTCGGCCACAGTGCTGGCGATGGCGATGGCTGAGGGCTTCGAGTGTTACACGCTGGCATTTGATTATGGTCAGCGGCATCGTGCGGAATTGCTGGCGGCGCAGCGCGTGTCGGCAGCACAGGGCGCACGCGAACACAAAATGGTGATGCTCGATCTGCGCAGCATTGGTGGCTCGGCCCTGACTGATAGTGCGATCGCGGTGCCGGAGCAACGCTCCCAAGGTATCCCCGTTACCTACGTGCCCGCGCGTAATACCGTATTTCTTTCGATTGCTCTCGGCTGGGCTGAAGTATTGGGTGCGCGCGATATTTTTATCGGCGTCAATGCCGTCGACTATTCGGGTTATCCCGATTGCCGCCCCGAGTACATCGAGGCGTTCCAGCGGCTGGCGACGCTGGCAACGCGCGCCGGTGTGGAAGGTTCGCCATTCTGCATCAGGGTGCCTCTCATTCAGCTCAGCAAAGCCGACATCATCCGCGCTGGTGTGCAGCTGGGTGTCAATTATGAGTTGACCGTTTCCTGCTATCAGGCCAATGACGACGGTCGTGCCTGCGGTCGCTGCGATGCCTGTTATCTGCGTCGCGAAGGATTTGCGGTGGCTGGCCTGAGCGATCCCACGCGTTATCAGTAGATGCCATCAGAAAATTGGGCTAACTGGCTGTATTTTGCGCAGTTTGTGCCGAGAAAATTTTCATAAAGGGCTTGTCATCTCCCGCTAAATCATTAAGATATGCGCCTCCTTTGGGTCGTTAGCTCAGTCGGTAGAGCAGTTGGCTTTTAACCAATTGGTCGCAGGTTCGAATCCCGCACGACCCACCAATTTTCAGGGACTTATGAGCAATCGTAAGTCCCTTTTTTATTGCCTGTTCATTTCCCTGTCACGCAGATGCGGACCTGCTGGCTATTGCCTCTGGCCCGGCAGTTTTTATTCCCACCTTGCCACGGCTCTCGATGACTCGTTTTTATCGACACCCCTTAGCGATGGAGTAGAGCCTCGGCTGTCCCCATCGTCATTGCGCGATATTTGTTAGACTGCGCTCCCCGCGTTGCGTGGACCCTATTGATTCAAGCCGCGTCGTTTTTTGCCCAGCCCGCTGCAGGTGATATGCATGGCCGTAACCACTCCAGACAATATCGATAATGCCGTCAGCGCTATCGATACCATCCAGATCGAATCCGTCGACCATGCCGAGTTGTCGGCAGCCGATCGCGCAGCGTTAAAAGCCCGCATCAAGGATTTGCTCAAACGCGAAGACGCGGTCATGGTCGCGCATTACTACACCGATCCGCTGCTGCA
>JBEVMI010000031.1:0-7973 GCA_040508685.1 Spongiibacteraceae bacterium | reverse complement strand
ACCAGCGCGCCCTGCCCGAAATAATTCAGCAGCAGCCCCGGCAAAACCAGAGAAAACCACGCCACCTGCACCGGCTTGCGCCCGAAGTGCCCCATGTCGGCCAGCACCGCCTCGGCGCCGGTCAGCGCCAGGATCGTCGCGCCCAACGCCAGAAAACCGAGCAGGGGCTGCGCCGCGAAAAAGGCCACCGCGTAGGCCGGATTCAACGCCGCCAGCACCGCCGGTTCACGCGCGATACCGACGATCCCGAGCAGGCCCAGCACCGAGAACCACAGCAGCATGACCGGCCCGAAAAACCGGCCGACGCTGGCTGTGCCGTGACGCTGCACCATGAACAGAAGCAGCAAGACCGCCAGCGTGATCGGAATGACGAAATGATCCAGTCCCGGCGCGGCGATCTTGAGGCCTTCCACTGCCGACAACACCGAGATCGCGGGCGTGATCACGCTGTCGCCATAGAACAGGGCCGCGCCCGCCAGGCCCAGCAGCATCAGCGCGCTGCCGCGGCGCGAATCCCCGGTCGTGCGCAGCACCAGCGACATCAGCGCCATCACGCCGCCCTCGCCTTTGTTGTCGGCGCGCACCATCAGGATCATGTATTTCACTGCCACTACCATGATCAGCGACCAGAAGATCAGCGACAGGATGCCGAGCACGTTGTCGTGGGTAATCGGCACCGGGTGGTGCGTACCCGCAAACACTTCCTTGATGGTATACAGCGGGCTGGTGCCGATATCGCCGAACACGACACCGAGGGCAGCGAGAGCAAGGGCGGGGGTACGGCTGGCTTCACCGGAAGCGGGTGCGGCAGAGGTCATGAATGAGTCGGCTCGACTTGAGGGGGCGCCAGTATAAACGTGTTGTCCCTTGCCGCCACCGCGCCGGATCAGTCACCGGGATTGGCCGTTGCGACTACGGCGCGGCCTGCCACAACGCTTCCACATTCATATTGCGCGGCAGCGGCAGCGCGAAATAAAACGTCGCGCCGGCATCGGGCCGGGATTCTGCCCAGATCCGGCCACCGTGTCTGGTGATGATCCGCTGCACAATGGAAAGGCCAACGCCGGTGCCGGGGAACTCCGCTTCCGTATGCATACGCTGAAACACACCGAACAATTTCGGCGCGTGCGCCGCATCGAAGCCGGCGCCGTTATCGCGCACGAAATAAATGCTGGCCCCATTCTCGACGCGGCTGCCGACTTCGATCACGGGGGCATTGCGTTTGCCCGAATATTTGACGGCATTCGACAACAGATTGATCCAGACCTGGCGCATCAGCGCGGGATCGCCCCACGCCGGCGGCAGATCGCCCAGCACCAACTGCGGAGCTTTCTGCATCTGCGCACTCAACTCGCCAAATGCCGCACGCGCCTGCCCGGCCATGTCGATCACTTCCATGGCGGGACTTTTGTTGCCGAGCAATGAAAACTGCAGCAGATCGTTGACCAGCTGCTGCAATTTATCGACGCTGCCGCTGATGCTGCTGACAATCTGCAGCGCAGCGGCGTCGAATTGCCCCGCGTGATCCTCGACCAGTATTTCGGTTAACCCGGCAATCTGTCGCAGCGGCGCGCGCAGATCGTGCGATACCGAATAGCTGAAACTTTCCAGCTCGCGGTTGACGACTTCCAGTTGGGCAGTGCGCTCCTGCACGCGGCGCTCCAGTTGCTGATACAGCTGCACATTCTCCAGCGCTATCGCGGTCGAATCGGCCAGCGCCTGGATCAGCTCGATCTCTTCGGCAGTCGGCGCATGCGGCTGCGCCCAGTAATTGCCGATGGCACCGATCGGCAGCGCGGTGCGAATCGGCACCATCACCATGCTTTTGACGAAGGTCGGGCGATAGGCGTCGACCGGTACGCGGGCGTCGGCAAAGATATCTGTCACCACGGCAGGCTTGCGGTTGAACATCGCCCAGCCGCTGACACAAGCGTCGATGGGAAAACGCTGCCCTTTCCACAGCGGTTCGATCGCATCCTCGTCGGCATAAAAACATTGGTCGCCGTCGCGCAATACGAAGGTCGCACCGTCGGCGCCGTTTAAACGCCGCGCGGTGCTGCGCACGATTTTTTGCACGGTTTCCAGATCGCGCGCCAATGACAGATCGCATACCGCCTGCAACAACAACTGCACCGACCGCTGATAACGTTGCAACGACGTACCGACACCTGGTTTTTCTTCCGCGTCCATCGACAAATCACACACCCTCCATCACTCTCCGCAACCTCTGCGCAGCCCGCCAAAACCTGCTCTATGCTGCACGGCAAGAGAACCCGACAATGAGACCATAGCGGTGAATTCTACGATGTCCAATTCGCAGCAGGCGCGAGCTAAAAAATCGGTAATAAATGTGCTGGTCGTTGAAGACAACGATACGGATTTTTTGCTGATTCAACGAAAACTGCTAAAACTGTTAACGCCGACGATTATCGACCGCGCAACAAATCGAAATGAATTACATGTCGCCCTTTTGGCCGCGCGCGATTTAATTGTGACGGACTATCACCTGGCGGATATCGAAGAACGCGAACTGATCACTGCCATCCATGCCGCACAACCCGCCACACCCTGTCTGATTCTCAGCGGTAGCATCGACCATATCGACGCGCGCGATTTGCAGGAAAATGTGATTGCCGTAATCGAGAAAGGCGACAGCGCCGCGCTTGAAAAAGCGCTGCGCGATTATTTTGACGAACCTGCCGCCCCATAAAAAAAACAGCTGCTGCTGACATTGTTTTGGCGAGATCCCCCGCGACACCGGCAGGTTTCACAACACAAACCGATAACCGACACCCACTTCGGTCAGCAGGTGTTGCGGCTGCGCGGGATTGTCTTCAATTTTTTGGCGTAGATGCGCCATGAATACCCGCAGTGAAGGATTGTTCCCTACCTGCAATGGACCCCACACGTCGCGCAGCAATTGCCGGTGCGTCAGGACTTTGCCGGCATTCGCCAGCAGATGGGTCAGCAGGCGGTATTCGATCGGCGTCAGATGCAGCGGCACACCGGCGCGCATCACCGTGCGCGCCGCCAGATCGATCGCAATGCGTCCGAATTCGATACGCGGCGGCTGTTCGATACCGGCCTGAGCGCGGCGTCGCAACATCGCGCGGATACGCGCCAGCAATTCGCCAATACCAAAGGGTTTCACCAGATAATCGTCGGCGCCGGCATCGAGGACGTCGATCTTGTCGCGCTCCAGCGAACGCGCCGACAGTATCAGCACCGGCAACTGCGACCACGTGCGCAGGTCGCGCACGAATTCGATGCCGTCGCGATCGGGCAAGCCGAGATCGAGAATGATGAGATCGGGTTTGCGGGTGCCGGTTTCGATCAGCCCGCGCTGCGCAGTTTCTGCCTCGAACACCTGAAAGTTTTCCGCCTCCAGTGCCGCGCGCACGAAACGTCGAATCTGCGCATCGTCTTCGACAAGAATCACGGTCTGCTTCAGCGTGGTCATCTCCAGGGATTCAACCCTCTCTATCCAAGCCGTGGGTAGCGGGATGATGGTGAATTGTCGGCGGTTCGTGCAACGGTGGTGGCTGGCCCAACGGCAGCCGAATAATAAACCGGGCGCCGTGGGGCTGCGCACGTTCGGCGTAAATGCGGCCGCCATGCGCCGCAATAATGGCACGACAGATCGCAAGACCGAGGCCAACGCCAGGCGTATTGCCTTCACTCTGCCCACGCGTAAATTTTTTGAATATCTCCTCTTCCATGCCCACCGGCAAACCGGGGCCATCGTCTGCCACTACGATTTCCAGCTCATCACCATCGACTCGCGCTGCAATCCGGATCTCACTGCCAGGCGGCGTATATTTCGCTGCATTCTCAATCAGATTGCTGAGCACGCGCTCCATCAGCACCGCATCGAATTCCACCAGCGGCAAATCCGCCGGCAAGCGGGTTTGCAATACATGTCGCGCCAACGGCACCCGCAACGCAACGAGGACTGCACCGACGACCTCATCCAGCGGCTGCCATTCGCGATTCAGCTTTATTTCACCCGCCTGCAGTCGACTCATATCGAGCAGGTTATTGACCAGCGCGGTCATGCGCTGCGCTTCCCGATAAATCGACAATGCCACTTCGCGCTGCTCATCGCCAAGCGCGGGTTTGGTCAGCGTGAGAAATTCGGCGAACCCCATAAGCGTCGTCAGCGGCGTGCGCAAATCGTGCGACAGCGTGGAGAGCAATGAATTGCGCAGACGTTCCGATTCGATCTGCACCGTCGTCTGTTGCGCGATATCGACGTAATGCACGCGCTCGACCGCAATCGCAATCAATGCCGCAAAGGTATCGAGCAGCCGCCGCTGCTCGGGAATCAGCAGCCAGCGCTGCGATGTACCCGCCTGCGGCAACACCGCCAGTACGCCGCGTGCACGCATCGGCGCCAGCAGCGGCAAATACAGTGCCGCGCTGCTCGGCAAGGTATCGGTACCAAGGCCCGCCGGCGCGGCATGATCGAACGCCCACTGTGCAATGCCGACATCAATGGTCGCGACCGCATCAGCGGGCCATATCAGTTGATTGTCGGCGTCGGCGAGAATCAGCGTTACCCGTGCGCGAAAATTGCCTTCGACATAACGGCTCGCGATAGTCCGGACCTGCTCGACCAGCAGCGCGGCCGACAATTCGCGCGCCATTTCGTACAGCGAGCCAGCGCGCAATTCGCGATTTATCGCCACGCGCGCCTGATATTTGAGATGAGCGGTGAGCTGGCCGGTGAGCAACGCCACCCCGAGCATGATGGCGAACGTCAGCAGATACTGCACGTCGCTGACCGCGAATGAAAAACGCGGCGGCACGAAAAAGAAATCGAAAGCAGCAACATTGAGGAACGCCGCCATCACCGCCGGACCACGCCCGTATCTCAGCGCCACCAGCACCACGCCGAGCAGAAATACCATGATGATGTTGGCGATATCGAATATCCGCAGCAGCGGCAATGCCATCAGCAAAGTCAGCGCGCAAATGCCCGCACTCAGTGCGTAATGGCGCCAGTTGACTGCTTCCGATAAATGCCCTGCACCCGCCTGCGTGCTGCAACCTTTGTCAGCGCTGGATATGTCGGTGCGGGCGATCTGCAGGGTTGCAATATCCGGCGCCAGCGCGCCGATGCGGTCGGCCAGCGTGCGCCGCCAGAAACGCCACACTCGCAAGGGACTGCGCCCGATCAGTACCTGGGCGAGATTATGGCTGCGCGCATAGTCGACCACTGCTTGTGCAACATCGTTGCCGGGCAGCGTCGCGGTGTCGGCACCAAGCTCCTGCGCCAGCTGCAACGATTTCAGGATGCGCCGGCGCGCGTCGGCGCCAAGGCGCTGCAATTTCGGCGTTTCGATATATACCGCGTGCCAGCGCGCATTAAGTTTCGCCGCCAGCCGCGCCGCGCCGCGCACGACCTTCTCGTCGCCGGCGTCGGGGCCGATACACACCAGCAGCGCTTCGCGCGCACCCCACACCGGCTCTACCGCCTGTTCGCGCCGGTATTCCCGCATCTCGTCGTCGACGCGGTCGGCGGTGCGGCGCAGCGCAAGTTCGCGCAGCGCGATCAAATTGCCCTTGCGGAAGAAATTGCGGATCGCACGCTCGGCCTGCTGCGGCATATACACCTTGCCTTCACGCAGGCGCTGCAGCAGATCATCGGGCGCCAGATCGACAATGACGACTTCATCGGCCGCATCAAACACATGATCAGGCACCGTCTCCCACACGCGAATGCCGGTGATGCCGCCGACCACGTCATTGAGGCTTTCGATGTGCTGCACATTGACGGTGGTAAACACATCGATGCCGGCATCGAGTAATTCCTCGACATCCTGCCAGCGTTTCGGATGGCGCGCGCCCTCGACATTCGAATGCGCGAGTTCGTCGACCAGCAGCAGCGCAGGTTTGCGCGCGAGCGCACCATCGAGATCGAATTCGCGCAGGCTGCGATCGCGGTATTCGATTTCGCGCAGCGGCAATATGTCCAATCCCTGCAACAACGCGGCGGTCTCGGCGCGGCCATGGGTTTCGACAATACCGACGACGACATCGATTCCCTGTTTGCGCTGTTGCTGCGCCGCCGACAACATCGCGTAGGTTTTGCCGACGCCGGCCGAGGCCCCGAAAAATATTTTCAGCTTGCCGCGGCACGCGCGGGCTTCCTCCGCCATGACACGTTCCAGCAATTCGTCGGGATCGGGGCGGTTGTTCATCAATGGCAGCCCATCAGATACGAATGCCCATCAGCGCAACTCGTCCAGCGCCAGATTCAGCAACAGCACATTGACACGCGGCTCGCCAAAAATCCCCCACTGCCGAGGTTCTGTGTAACGCGCGATCAACCCCTGCACGCGAGCAGCATCCAGATCGCGCACACGCGCCACGCGCGCCACCTGATACAACGCCGCGGCCGGCGAAATATGCGGATCGAGACCACTGGCCGATGCGGTGACCAGATCGACCGGGATCGGCGCGGTATTGCCGGAATCGGCAGCACGCAATATATCGATGCGAGCCTTGACGTTATCGAGCAGCGCCGGATTCAGCGGGCCGAGATTGGAGCCCGACGACGCGGCGGCGTTATAGGGCGTCGGCCCGGTCGCAGACAGGCGGCCCCAGAAATATTTTGCATCGACGAAGTTTTGCCCGATGAGCTCCGAACCGACAATTTTCCCGCTTCTTTCAATCAGGCTGCCGCCGGACAGCGCGGGTATCGCCGCCGTGCTGATGACCGTAACCAGCAGCGGATAGGCGACACCGGTAATCAATGTCAACATCAGAAACATCATCAATGCAGGCCGTATCATTGTTTTCATCATGTTCTCCTCAATTCGCCGTGCTCACGAAAAAGTGAGCGCCACCAGAATCACGTCGATCAGTTTGATGCCGATAAACGGCACCACAACACCGCCCAGGCCGTAGATCAGCAGATTGCGGCGCAGCAAAATCGCCGCGCCGAGTGCGCGATAACGCACGCCGCGCAACGCCAGCGGAATCAGCGCGATGATGATCAACGCATTAAAAATCACCGCCGACAGAATCGCCGAATGGGGGCTGCCCAGCTGCATGACATTCAACGCCCCCAGCTGCGGGTATGTCGTTACGAATGCCGCCGGAATAATCGCAAAATATTTCGCGATATCGTTGGCAATGCTGAACGTCGTCAGTGAGCCGCGCGTCATCAGCATCTGTTTTCCGGTTTCGACCACTTCGATCAGCTTGGTCGGGTTCGAATCGAGATCGACCATATTGCCGGCTTCCTTCGCCGCCTGGGTGCCGCTGTTCATCGCCACCGCGACATCGGCCTGCGCCAGCGCCGGTGCATCGTTGGTACCATCGCCGGTCATCGCGACGAGCCGACCCTGGCTCTGGTATTCGCGGATCAGCGCAAGTTTCGCTTCGGGCGTGGCCTCGGCGAGAAAATCGTCGACGCCCGCCTCCGCGGCAATCGCCGCCGCCGTCACGCGGTTGTCGCCAGTGATCATCACGGTCTTGATGCCCATGCGGCGCAATTCGGCGAAACGTTCCTTGATGCCGCCCTTGACGATGTCCTTCAACTCGATGACGCCGAGCACACGCGCATTGTCTGCAACGACGAGCGGTGTGCTGCCGCGGCGCGCGACTTCGTCGACGCTGCGCTGTACCGCGTCGGAAAATACGCCGCCATTGGCTTCGACGAATTTGCGGATCGCTTCGGCGGCCCCCTTGCGCAGGTGCCGCCGCTCGCCGCCCGCGGCGAGATCGACACCGCTCATGCGCGTCTGCGCCGAGAAATGTACGAAGGTGGCATCGAGCACCTGCACATCGCGCTCGCGCAGATTGAATTGCTGCTTGGCGAGCACGACGATGCTGCGACCCTCGGGCGTTTCATCGGCCAGCGACGCCAGTTGCGCGCAGTCGGCGAGCTCCTGCACAGGAATGCCCGGTGCCGGAATGAATTGCGCAGCCTGGCGATTGCCGAGCGTAATCGTGCCGGTCTTGTC
>JBEVMI010000252.1:0-4133 GCA_040508685.1 Spongiibacteraceae bacterium | reverse complement strand
GACGAATCTGTCGCCATTGTCGCTGGCATGTCTGGTTGCACCTCTGGCGGAGATGGGCAGTTCGCGTCTGCTTGGCGCAGCTGCCGAATGGCAGGTACCGATCCGCTTTGTGCAGGATTATGCCGCGACGCTGGAAGGTATCGATGCGCATACGGTTTCTTCGCTGTATCACGGCGGCGCCAAAGACGATGTCGTGCTGTATGAATGCAAGGCGCCGGTCGATCCGACGGCGATCGGCCAGGCGCGTGGCACCCTGACGGTGATCGGCCTCGGCCCTGGCGCTGCGGAATTTATGGTGCCTGCGGCCAAAGCCGCTTTGGTCGCTGCCGAAGATATTCTCGGTTACGAAACCTACGTCAATATGGCCGGGCCGTTTCGCGCCGATCAGGTGTTGCATTGCACCGACAATCGCGAAGAAATGTTGCGTGCTAGACACGCTTTTGAGCTCGCTGCGCAGGGACGTCGGGTGGTGGTGGTTTCGTCCGGCGATCCCGGCGTGTTTGCGATGGCCTCTGCGGTGCTGGAGGCGTTGCACGAATCCGATAATGATTTATGGCACGCCGTCGATTTGCAAATTTATCCCGGCGTATCCGCGGCATTCGCCACCGCGGCGCGCGCGGGCGCACCGCTCGGCCACGATTTCTGCGTGATGTCGCTCTCCGACAATCTCAAGCCGTGGGAGACGATCGAAAAACGCCTCGATCACGCCGCGGCGGGTGACTTCGTATTGGCTTTCTACAATCCGATTTCAAAAGCGCGACCGTGGCAATTGGGGCGCGCGCTGGACATTATTCGTGCGCATCGCGCCGACAATACCGTCGTGGTGCTCGGTCGCGATATTGGCCGACCCGCGGAAACGTTGACGACGCTGACACTCGCGGAATTAAAACCCGAACACGTCGACATGCGCACGATGGTGATTGTCGGTTCGTCGACCACGCAGCGTTTCGCGCGGAGTACACAAGGCGATGGCCGGAGCGGCAATGAATGGGTTTATACGCCGCGCT
Organism: Spongiibacteraceae bacterium; assembly: GCA_040508685.1. Classification (GTDB taxonomy): domain Bacteria; phylum Pseudomonadota; class Gammaproteobacteria; order Pseudomonadales; family CAMLJR01; genus CAMLJR01. Next base: position 3,126 of record JBEVMI010000252.1, on the reverse strand, counting down.
GGTACAAGGGAGTCTGTGATTAATAACCTGGAGCCTGCCAGAGCGCGCTGACCTGGCGCGCTCACGAGCCGTGAAGTGCGCTCAACGCGGCAACTATCGAGTTGATGTCATAGGGCTTTTGCAACAGCACAGCGCCCTCGACACCCTCGGGCCTGCTGTGTCCCGTCGCGTAAATAATGCCAATCGCGGGATATTGTTTTTTAATCTCTTGCGCCAGAGTCGCGCCCGATAACCCAGGCAACTCGACATCGGTTATCAGCACATCGACAGGTGTGGATTCCAGCGCCTCCAAAGCTGTTTCGGCAGACTCGGCAGAAATCACCGAATGGCCAAGCTGATTGAGCAGTGCGGATGTGTTGGCGCGGATCAACGGTTCGTCCTCGACCAGCAGGATATGCAATGCGTCAGCAGGTGGGTGCGCCTGAAGCGGCGGCGACGTATCCAGTCTTGCAATTTCGGCGCGAAGTTTTGCCAACTGTCTTTGATTCGCGAGCACATGACCGATCTTGCGGGCGAGCGCTTCGCGCGTATATGGCTTTGGTAGCAGTTCAACCCCCGGATCGAGGCGGCCACCGTGCACTATCGCATTTTGCGTATAACCGGATGTGAATACCACTGCCAGGTCGGGCAGGCGAAGTTTGGCCCGCTGCGCGAGTTCGGGGCTGCGCAAGGGGCCGGGCATCACCACATCCGTAAATAACAGATCGATGTGGATGCCGCTTTCGATAATCGTGAGAGCTCCGGCCGCATCGTGCACCTTGAGCACGTGATATCCGAGCTGCTTCAGCATGTCCACCACGGTGTTGCACAATTGCTCGTCATCTTCGGCGACCAGAATGGTTCCGGATCCTCCGAGTGCCGCCGTGTTGGTGGCGACTGGCGTGGCGTCTTCGGCTTTTAGTGACCGCTGCAGGTAGAGTTTGACCGTCGTGCCATACCCCACTTCACTGTAAATCTGGATATGTCCGCCGGATTGTTTGACGAATCCATAGACCATGGAAAGCCCGAGCCCGGTGCCTTTGCCTTCCGGCTTGGTGGAAAAGAATGGCTCGTAGGCCTGCGCCAGAACTTCTGGCGTCATACCTTTGCCGGTGTCGGTCACAGCGAGCATCACATACTGCCCTGCAGAAACATCGGGATGTATTCGGGCATAAGCATCATCGAGATAGGCATTGCCCACCTCGATAGTCAGTTTTCCGCCGTCCTCCATGGCATCGCGTGCGTTGATCGCCAAATTGAGCAGCGCATTTTCAACTTGTGCGATATCGATCAAGGTAGTCCAAAGACCGCCCGAAATTATGGTTTCGATTTCAATGGATTCGCCCAGCGTCCGGCGCAGCATATCTTCCATTGCGACCACGAAGCGTCCGATATTGACGACTTTGGGGTCGAGTGCCTGGCGCCGTCCGAATGCCAGCAGATAACTGGTGAGTTTCGCTCCCCGCGTTACCCCCTCCAAGGCGGCACGAATGCGCCCCTGGGCCAACTCATTGCCGGTCAATTCCACCGACAGCAGTTGCAGATTGCCCGAAACGATTTGCAGTAAATTATTAAAATCATGCGCTACGCCGCCGGTCAGTTTACCGATGCTTTCCATCTTTTGCGCTTGTTGCAAGGCTTGTTCGGTGCGGCGCAGGGCTTCGTCGGCAGCACGTTTTTCGGAAATGTCGCGAGTGATTTTTGCGAAGCCGGCCAGAGCGCCGGTGGGATCGTGCAGTGCATCAATGACAACGTGCGCAAAAAAACGGCTTCCATCTTTGCGAATGCGCCAACCCTCTTGCTCGAAGCGGCCTTCGACGCGTGCGATTGCGAGGGCGCGTTCGGGCATGCCGGCGGCGCGATCCTCTTCCGTATAAAAGCGGGAGAAATGCGATCCGACCACTTCGTCTTTGTGATAACCCTTGATGCGCTCCGCGCCGGCGTTCCAGTTGCTGACGTGACCCGTGGTGTCGAGCATATAAATGGCGTAATCGGTGACCCCCTGCACCAGCAGGCGAAATTGTTGCTCGCTCTGTCGCAAGGCCTCCTCGGCTGCTTGCCGTGCAGTAATGTCGCGCGTGATTTTGGCAAAACCGAGTAAGCGACCGTCCTCGGTACGAATCGCATCGATGACGGCATTGGCCCAGAATCGCGAACCGTCCTTGCGAATACGCCAACCCTCCGTCTCGAAACGGCCCTCGATCTCCGCGATCTTTAATGCATGCGCGGGCAGCCCCCTGGCACGATCCCCAGTGGTAAAAAAATGTGAAAAGTGAGTGCCGATAATTTCGCTCGGTGTGTACCCCTTGAAGCGTTGTGCCCCCGAGTTCCAGCTGACGATGTTGCCGTCGATATCGAGCATGTAAATCGCATAATCACTGATGGCTTCCACCAAAATCTGGAAGCGTTGTAAATCCATCAATGATTTGTCTTCGGGCAGGTTTCGGCTCGGCATTGCTAGGCCTGTGTAAGAGGGTGATCGATCGACATTGCGCTGGCAGTCTGGTTTTCTGATCTTGGGAGAATACACCGATCATGAATGAAAATCCGGCTTCCACGTGCGGTTGAGAAAGCCGTGGCATCGTGTATCTCTATGGTACCAATGTGTGTGGCTTCGACGGTACGCCTGATCCCGTCGAAACTCGTGTCAGTCGCGCAGAGCAGTCGCGGACATTACGCGTCGGCGCTAACGATAAGTTTTCACGAATAGGCGTTGGGATAAATAGGCGTGGCGATAAATAGGGTTACTGCTGTTGACAGGCGTGTTTCGAAAATCTACATTCCCGGCCAGCAATGCGCTCCCTCACGGGATTAATAGGGAATTCGGTGCGAATCCGAAGCTGTCCTCGCAACTGTAAGCACGGAGCAAGTTTCCACAAAGCCACTGTTATCGACCCGGTTCGGGTCGCGATGGGAAGGCGGAAACAAGTGATGATGTGCAAGCCAGGAGACCTGCCTTTGCGATTCGTTACTGAGCCAGCGAGCGTGGATTCTCGATGGACGGCTTACCTGCTGCAGTAGCGTAAACACAACGTTTGTTTCTGTTTATGTTGCTGCATCGGGAGAATCCTTCAGACACCTCGCATCCCTCCTTTTATTTTTAAGAACAACCGGCCTGCATGTGCAGTCCGGTGGTTTTAGCGCGCG
>JBEVMI010000250.1:0-3118 GCA_040508685.1 Spongiibacteraceae bacterium | reverse complement strand
GGCATTTTCCTCTACGATTTTTTCCACCGTATCAAATCGCCAAAAATCGCCCCAGCGAATAAATTAAATTTTTAAAATTTCGCTTTCCGGTTTCTTGAAATCGAGTTGCCAGAAAACTCACAAAGATTGCGAGGTGAATTGTGAAAACCAAAGACGAAATCTTATCAAGCCGTCCGGGTCGCCCATGCTTCGACAGCAACCGGAAGGTTTGGGATGCAATTCTGGAAGCCACCCTGCGCATCATCGACGGGCATCCCTATAAGCGGATATCAACGCGCCGCATTGCGTCAGCAGCCGGTGTCACCACAGCAATGGTGAATTATTATTTTCAGAATAAAGAAGGCTTGATTGTCGAGCTGGTCCACGAAGCGTTTACTCAGTTCGAGCAAATGGTCAAAGCCCTGCGCGAAGACTCAAATATTATTCCAGGCCAACATACCCGTCGCCTGATGGAGACACTGTTGGCCGGTTCGCGCAAGCTTGCATCCATCATTCGCTTGATCAATCACGAAACCATGATCGAAGACTCCGTGATTCGTCGCGCCTACCTCGGCAAACTCTCCGCAGGAACAACGCTCCCCATTCAAGACCTCCTGCAAAACTGGGCTGAACGCGGCATCTATCGCGGCGATCTCGATGTGCGTTATCTCTCACTCGTCATTTCTGGTGCGCTGTTGCGCCCTGCATCGATGGGTGATCGCATTCAACAATCCCACGGCATTGCGCCACATGAACTCGAAACAACCGAGTGGCTGGATTTCCTGGTCGACGGTTTCGAGCGCTGGCTGCAGCCGCCCATCATCACCGCCACCATGCAAGCCTCAACACTCTAATGATCTTGTTGTTCGCTCATACGCCGAGCAATTCAAAGGTCTCCAAATCCGTGACCGCCAGACCCAGGCGCTTCACGAATTCATGAATAACGTTTGGCACGACCTTCCGGGTTATCGACCACAGAAAAAAACCATAGAGCATGTAGGTGCGATACGCCTGCCAGGCCTCATCCCACGCCGGTGGCTGCACCCCGTGCGCGCGCAGGCGGTTCAAATATTCTCGAAGCAAATCGCGCTCAGAATTTCGACGGTCCTCGACATTCAGGGTTGCGGCAATGTGATACGCCACATCAAGCGCCCAACTGCCTCGTTGCAAAAGCTGCCAATCAATGAGTGCGGGCGCGCCCTGCATTTCAAAGAGATTCCCAGCGTGTGCATCACCATGAATTAAACATTCGCCACGCGCGACAGAAACTTTTGCCAGCGCCTCAATGCCGCGCTGAATGCGTTCGGCATTCTTAATGGCGCGCTGCAACGGCACACCGCGCTCACCGTCCAGCATGTCCTGCAACATGTCCAGCGGCACCCAAGGCGCGCTTGCCATATCCAGCAGGCGTCGTTCAATCCACGAATAGTTATCCAGCAAATTGCCGCCCCAATGTTCGGCGTGCAGGCGGGCAAGCTGATCGAGACTGGCCGCGGCCTGGTCAGGCGAATACGGCTCGAGTGCCGAGAGAAAACGCCCACCCGCGGCGACCACATCTTCCATAATGACGATGCCGTGCCCGCTTTGTGGATCAATCGCCGCGTAACGACATATCGGCGTGCGTACACGTGAGTGCGGCGCGAATTTCAAATACCAATTGGCTTCAGCTTGCGAGTTCGCAATCGTTGCACCGATCAGTGCGCCTTCGCCAAAAAAACCTTTGATGCAAAATGCACGATGTGCAGATGCCGGGGCATCTTCGTAATCGACTTCGAAGCGAACCTTGGTGGCCATGGTCTTGAGTGTTTCGACCACCGCGACGCTTTTGATCGCCACACGCTGAGAGTCCGATGCAAGCGCCTGCGCGAGCCATGCCGGTGAAAGGGCTTCATCAAGATCGGTCGGCGCGGGATTATTCATTCATAACGTCCTGCCGTCGGCGCGGGCAGATCCAGCAGATTCGCAATCATGCGATTCATCGGACTGTCATCGTAATCGTTGTTCGCGGGCGTTATGTCCTTAAGGTCCAGCATACGCACCGACAAGCAGCCCATTTTGAAAGCCGCGAAGGCCTCATACCAGTCAATACTTTCGGTGGATAAACCGGTCAATTCACTCCACAGCGCAATGGTCTGCTCCCGTGTGCCCAGACCCTCTGGCAAGACACCACCAACGCCCAGCAGTTGTAAACGCTCATGGAACAACCACCAGCCGAGATCGTGCAACGCACCCCCCAGCGAGGTCTGCTCCCAATCCATTACCGCCGCCACTCGATAGTCCGCGCCGATCATCATGTTGCCCAGACGCGCATCGCCCCAAACGATTCCAGCTGGACGATTGGCGGGAGCGGTTTGCTGCAGCCGGCCGCACGCAGCATGCAAAAAAGGCAGCGGCCGGTTTTCACCGATCCAACCGAGATAACGCATCCAGCGATCCCACTCCTGATCAAAACCCGACACACCGGCTTGCGGTCGATCGAGAAACGCTACGGTCGATAACGGTACCTTCTGAATAGCGGCCAGCTGCCCTATCGCATCCTTCCACATGCATAGCCTTTCCGAGGGTGTGGCACCCTCGACCAGCCATCCCTGTTTCATGTAGGAGGGATCACTGACGGCAACGCGCCCCTCTAATTTGCGCATGACAAAAAATGGCGCACCTAGCAGCGTCGAATCTTCTTCGAACCACAGCGTCTCGGCCACGCGCACAGTGCCAAGCTCATGCAGCGTCTGCATCAACAGGTATTGCTCGTTAAACATGTCGTCCTGATAAACCGTGTGCTGCGTTGGCTTGATACGGACCACCAATCCCTGTTCACACAACTGCCCGTCTTCATTCCAGCTCGCATCGAACAGAATCGTTTCGTGCGATTTACCCGCGCCCAATGGATACGAAAGGTTGGAAATATGGACCTTGTTGACACCGGGCATGCGCATTTGCAGCCATTCCGCCAACTGCGCCGCCAATACGTCCAGATCACGCACCGCAGGCGCCACAATGGTGTACTCCGCGTTCTCCGAAGGACGGGTCATGCAATACCTCGAGGATTCAATTTGCATTTATTAACTTTAATTTCAGGCCCAGATCAATCAGATACTGGCTTTGCAGTAGGCGCGATGCTAACTACTGACTGAAAACT
>JBEVMI010000204.1:0-8402 GCA_040508685.1 Spongiibacteraceae bacterium | reverse complement strand
GTGCATGGATGGGTTCATGTGTTTTTCATAGCACCCGTCCCATGTACTTGCGAATCGGCCGGCACGCGGTGCCCGACCACGGACGACCACGACAGTAAATCGCTCGCCCCGAATAACCTTAGAAGTTTTTCCTTCTTAACCGATTAGGCAAAAGCCACTAACATGGCGGCCTCTGTTTTGTATCTCAACCGTACAATCCCAACTCCACACAAGCGGCAGAAATCAGCATGGCAGCCATCGCCCAGGAAGAAGTCCTCAGCGTCCATCACTGGACCGACAACCTATTCAGCTTCAAAACCAGCCGCAACGCCGGCCTGCGTTTCAAAAACGGCCACTTCGTCATGATCGGACTGGAGATAAACAACAAACCGCTGCTGCGCGCCTACAGCATCGCCAGCGCCAACTACGAAGATCACCTCGAGTTCTACAGCATCAAGGTCCAGGACGGCCCGCTGACCCAGCACCTGCAAAACATCAAGCCCGGCGACAAGGTCTATGTCGGCTCCAAACCGACTGGAACCCTGACCCTCGACAACCTGCTGCCCGGCAAAAATCTTTACCTGCTCAGCACCGGTACTGGCCTCGCGCCGTTCCTCAGCATCATCCGCGACCCGGAAACCTACGAGCAGTACGACAAAGTCATCCTCACCCACGGCTGCCGCCACGTGCGCGAACTCGCCTACGAAGAGCTGATTACCGGCGAACTGCCTGCACACGAGTATTTCGGCGAACACGTCCGCGACAAATTGATTTATTACCCGACCGTGACGCGCGAACCGTTCCGCAACCAGGGCCGCCTGACCGACCTGTTCGAGAACGAACACCTGTTCACCGACATCGGCCTGCCCCCGCCGAACCTGCAGGACGATCGTTTCATGATCTGCGGCAGCCCGGTGTTTCTCAAAGACATCGTCGCCATTCTCGAAGCCCGCGGCTTTCGCGAAACCCGTGCCGGTGAACTGGGTCATTACGCCATCGAACGCGCGTTCGTCGAAAAGTAGACGGGGCGCAACGTCCCCGGCCCATCTTCACCTGCCCTTTCATCATCACCTGAAAGTATCGAACGCACCCTGACGGACCTGTATCATGGCGCTGCTGCGCGCTGAGCCAGGTCCGTCGATGTCATCACTCTCCCAATTTACTTCCCCACTGCTGCTCGCGGCCGTACTGCTGTATCAATGCGTATTGGTACAGGGCCTCGGGTTGTGTCCCCTCAGTGGAAACACCCATGATCCACGCCGCGTATTGCCAATCGCCGTCGCACTGGCCGGCACCACTGCCGCAGCTATTTTCTCCACCGCACTGATCCAACAGCTTCTACTGATCCGTTACGGTCTGGATTACCTGCAAACTTACGTGGCAATTATTTGCGTCGCGTTAAGCGCGCAAATCGCCGTGTTGACTCTGCAACGCACGCGCCATTTCATTCCCACCAACACCACCGCGGCACTGCTGACGCAGATTTCTGTGCTAGGTGTCGTTGTGGTTTTTTCCAGCCCGACAGCGAGCCTGCTGCAAAGTGTTCAGAACGCACTGATCGGCGGCGGCGCATTTGCGTTAATTTACGTTCTGTTCGCTGCGCAACGTGAACGCCTGCTGCTCAGCGAAATTCCCGCACCGTTTCGCGGCGCCGCCATCCATGTGTTGACGGCGGGGTTAGTCGCACTGGCATTGATGGGTTTTGCGGGGCTCGTCTGATGCTGATAACACTTGCCTGCATGATCGGATTGTCCGTCGTTCTACTGCTGACGATAAAAAATTTTCGCCCTCTCAAAACCGCACCGGAACAAACCATCGCACACATTGAAAATCTGCTGCCGCAAACACAATGCGGGCAATGCGGCTATCTCGGCTGCCGCCCCTACGCCGAAGCCATCGCCAATGGCGAAAAAATCAATCGCTGCCCACCGGGCGGCAATCGCACCATCGCAGCCTTAGCGCAATTCATGCACACAAACATATTGCCGTTGGATAGTGACGCACCACCGCCGCCGCGCTCAATCGCTTTTATTCGAGAAGAAGAATGTATCGGCTGCACCAAATGCATTCAGGCCTGCCCGGTCGACGCCATTGTCGGCGCCGCGAAGTTGATGCATACCGTGATCGCCGCCGAATGTACGGGGTGTGATTTGTGCGTGGAACCGTGCCCGGTCGACTGCATCGATATGCTCCCGCTGACGTTCGCACTACCTGTTATCGACACACCGATACCGGTGATTGCCACTGACCATGCGAGTCAATTCGCGTGAACGCCCCACTGTGGCCGATGCGCGGCGGCATCACCCCGCCGCCCAACAAACAACAATCCAATGCCGCGCCGATTCGTTTCGCCGGAATTCCCCCGGAACTTATTTTCCCGCTGAGCCAGCGTCACTCCGCGGCCATTCCGGTTGTGGCGACGGGTCAGCAGGTACTCAAAGGCGAGTTGATTGCACGCGCCGGCGATGAATTTGGTGCGCCGTTGCACGCATCAAGTTCCGGTGAAATCATCGCGATCGAAACGCGGGCGATAGCACATGAAACAGCCCACACCTCGCGCTGCATCGTGCTGCGCACCGACGGCAACGACAGCTGGCGCGAGCGGTATCCCATCGTCGATTTCGCGCAAGTGGATGCGACCCAGCTGATCGAACGTATCCGCCATGCCGGTGTGATTGGTGCCGGCGGCGCCGGATTTCCCGCCGCACGTAAATTGATCGGCGATAAAAATCAACCGCAGTCAATCTCAACACTGATCATCAACGGCGCAGAGTGCGAACCCTACATCACCGCCGACGATCGGCTGATGCGCGAACGCGCACATGAAATCGTGCAAGGGATTCGTGTGCTGCAACAGATACTGCAACCACAGAAAACGCTGTTCGGCATCGAAGACGAACAAGCCGACGCACTGACGGCGATGCGCGCTGCCACGATTGGCACGGATATCCATGTCGTCGCAGTGCCAACCCTTTATCCCACCGGTGGCGAAGGCCAACTGATTCAGGTGCTGACCGGTAACGAAGTGCCGGCCGCTGGCAACCCGGCGGATATCGGTGTGTTGTGTTTTAACGTCGGCACCGCCGCTGCGATTTACCGCGCGGTGGTTTTGGACGAGCCGATGTTGTCGCGTATCGTCACTATCAGCGGTCGCGCCTGCAGCCATAATGGCAATTTCGAGGTTTTGATCGGCACACCGCTGCCGGCATTGCTGGCGCAAGCCGGTTATAACGCAGCGATCAATACGACGTTAATCGCCGGCGGCGCGATGATGGGGCTTCCGCTGAAAACTGCCGACATCCCCATCACTAAAACCAGCCATTGTTTTATCGCGGGCACCGCCGAAGAATTTCCGCAGCTGCCAGCAGCACAGGCGTGTATTCGCTGCGGTTATTGTTCCGAGGTGTGTCCGGCCGCGCTGCTGCCGCAACAGCTGTATGCACACGCTCGTGCCGGCAACGATCTGCAATTGCACGCGCATCATTTATTCGACTGCATCGAATGCGGCGCCTGCGATTTCATTTGCCCCAGCCATATTCCACTGGCACAGCAATTTCGCGACGCCAAACACGAACTGCGAGTACTGGCATTCGAGCAACTACAGGCACCGATCGCCAAACAACGGTTTATCGCGCATCAGGCGCGCACCGCCCGGCAACAACAGGAGCGCGAACTATCGCGCCAGCAACGTTTGCGAAATACCGCGGGCCTCGAACCCGAAGCGGTGCCGCAACCAGACACAAGCACACCGGCTGCCGAAGACAATAAAAAAGCGGCAATTCAGGCAGCCATCGCACGCGCCAAAGCCAAAAAAGCTGGCGCGCCGCAGCGACCGGCTGACGATCAACATAAACCATGACACGCCCCCTAAAAAAAATGCTGCCCCAAACACATTCCGGCGCCAGCGTCTCCGACGTAATGATGTGGGTGCTGCTCGCCATGCTGCCCGGCATCGCCGCACAAACGTATTTTTTTGGCTGGGGCACGTTACTCAATATATTTCTCTGCGGGCTGGGCTGTGTTGCGTGCGAAGTCTTCGCGCTGCATTTACGCGGCCGAGATATTCGCACGGGCGTGATGGACCTGAGCGCATTGATCACCGCCGTGTTGCTGGGCATCACCTTGCCGTCAGGAGCGACATGGTGGATACCCTTGCTCGGTAGTGCCTTTGCGATATTGTTGGGCAAACACGCATACGGTGGTCTCGGACAAAATGTATTTAATCCGGCGATGGCCGGCTATGTTTTTTTATTGCTGAGTTTTCCGCTGGCAATGACGCAATGGCCCGCACCGCTCGGTACCAACACTATCGATGGCACTACCATGGCTACTGCACTGCATGTCGTGCGCGAAAACCAATCGCTGCTGATGGCCGATTTATGGCAGCGCCAACCGTTGATGGGCAGTTGGGGCGGTCGCGGCTGGGAGTGGGTCAATATTGGATTTCTGGCGGGCGGCTTGTTGCTGCTGCATCGCAAGATATTCAGCTGGCACGCACCGCTGGCGATGCTGGCTACGCTGGCATTTTGCTCCGCCATTTTTTACGACAATGGCAGTTCCGCGTCTGGCGGCTCACCCACTTTTCATTTGTTCAGCGGCGCCACCATGGTCGGCGCGTTTTTTATTCTGACCGAACCGGTGACATCGCCAACGACAACACGCGGCCGCTTGATTGCCGGTGTGCTGGTCGGCGCACTCACCTATCTCTTGCGCCACGCCAGTAGCTATCCCGATGGTGTGGCTTTCGCGATTTTGTTAATGAATTTCACGGCGCCCCTGCTCGATCAATATACGCAGCCGCGGGCGCTGGGACATACGAGAAAAACTTTGCGCAACAAGGTCAAATCCGATGACTGACCAACGGGCTGCGCGGACACTCATGTCAATAGTGGCAAGTGCGGCTGCGACCCTTGTCATTCTGGTCGGCACCCATGCGCTGTTGCGTGACCGCATCGCTGCCAATCAGCATCATGCAGCACTGTCTCCGTTGCTGGCCGCATTCCCCGTGGTACAGCGCCAACACATCACATTACAAATCGCGGGTTCGCTGGATGACACCGACGCCTTGGGCCTGCGTGCCTCGACTCCGTTTTATCGCGCGTTCGATGGCGAAAAACTGATTGGCTGGCTGATTCCTGCCGTCGCACGCCAGGGTTACAACGGCGATATCTCGCTGGTGACAGCGATAAATCCCGCTGGCGAAATTATCGGCACGCAAGTGCTCGATCAACGTGAAACTGCCGGCCTCGGCGATCGCATCGATCGCGCAAAAAGTAAGTGGCTCGACACCTTCAACGGACATTCGTTGAGCAATCCCAGCGAGGGCGCGTGGTACGTCACCCGGGACAGCGGCCGATTCGATGCGATAACGGGCGCCACGGTCACCTCGCGTGCGGTAATTCAGGCAATTCGCTATACCCTGCTCTATTTTCAGGAACACCGCACCGATTTTCTCGCCGCCGGCGACGCGCAAATTTCTGCGGACTCCACGCATGAATAAACCGAAGAACGAATCGACGCTGTTACTCGCATTGCTGACAACACCGCTGGCGCTGGTCGCCGACAATATTGTCAGTGGTTTTGCGATCGGCACCGTAACTCTGCTGGTAACAGCGACAATAGCCCTGTCCGGAAAGGCGTTAGCGCGATTGGCTTCTGCTGCACAGAGACAAACCATTCTCCTGATCATTGCTGCAACCACGGCTGGCGTGTGTGATCTGTTGTTACGCGCCTTCGCCGGGCAAATTCACGCGGCAATTCAGCCGTGGCTACCATTGGCCGCCATCAATGGCTTGCTGTTGCTTGCACTCCGGAAACAGCACAGGAAAAACTCCGGAGCACACAACTTTGAAACTCTTTGTCTGCTGGGGTTTGCGGCAATACCACCACTATTGATTGGCGGTTTGAGGGAATTCACCGGCTTTTTATTTATTCTGTTGCCGGCCGCCATTCTCATTGCGGTAGCGTTATTGATTGCCGCAAAAAATCACTGGCTCACTTCTGTGGAATACCCAGATTCCGAGTCAAAAAATTCCCGATCACGGCGCGTACGGGTCACCGGGCCGATCAGTTAGTCCTCGACAGCTTGGGCCTTGCGATCAAGTGTTTCCAGAATATCGTCGACAGTACCGTCGTCCAGACCGGCGTTTTCCGTATCGCAGCTGTACGTAATCAACAACAGAATGTCGCCGTCGGTAATCAGCCACTCGCGGACAGCATCTCCTTCTTCTTCATACTGAAAATAACGGCCTGACATGCCCGCCAGCGTCACCGGCTTTCCCGGGGTGGCGACCGGCACGATCTGCTTGGCAAGAGCATCGAGATCGCTGAAATCAACGTCGGTGCTGCCGTGCGTGAGCGTGGTAATTTCCAGCGCGCCGACTCCGTCTTCGTCACCGACGATAATGGTTTCTTCATCCTGCTCGGCTTCCCACTCATCCGGCAAATCGAGCAGCCACCAATCGGTTTCTACAGTACGCATTTCAAATTCCTCAGCGCGCGTGGGCGACAGATAAAGTTTTAATCGTGCAGGATTTTACTCATGAGCAGCGCATCTTCGCGCCCGCCAGGAGTCGGATAATAATTGCGGCGACGGCCGTCTTCGTTAAATCCGAGCGATTTATACAGCGTTATTGCGGCGCCATTGCTGACTCGCACCTCGAGCAGACACCGCACACGCGAGCATTTAGGCAATTCGCGCAATGCAGCTGCCAACAATTTTCGTGCGAGCCCTCGGCGCTGAAAATCGGGATGCACGGCAATATCAAGCAGCGTGGTTTCGTCCAGCACTGCGTTAAATATCGTAAATGCAACCAGACGCCTGTCAATCTCGATACCCCAGCCAAACTCTTTGGCGGCGAGCCCATCGGAAAATTGCCGGCGGCTCCAAGGGTATGCGGCTGCGGCCTGCTCGATGGTCAACAGATCTTCGACATCACCGATGCCAAGCGCACGAATCAAAGACATATCACTGTGTCTCAATGGCGCGCAAATCCGTCCACCACTGCCGCTTCAATGTCAGATCATTAAGCACTGCGGCTGTGCTGAGTGACTTACCCCAGACCAACTGCCGATCAGCTGTCAACGCCTGCTGTACCGACACATCGATCCAGCGCTGGGCGTTGGCGCCGAGCAATAAGATGGTTCGCACGTCGCCTTCAACGACTTTGCGCTGGAGAAGTCCGGTGAGCGTTTCACGTGCGGCATCTTCATTGAGCTCGATCGATCGATTGCGCAGATTCGGTAAAGGCCAATCGAAAGTTTCAATTTTTAAATTGGCGGGCTTGCCCTGTAATGCGAACAGCAAACTCGTCAGCAGGCGCTGGCTGTCGTTGCGCGTGTTGCTGACTGCTTCGTCGATAATCAAAACTCCGCTATCCGAGGCTGCGACGATCAATTTAATCCGCAACGCCGGAGTCGCGCTGACGGGCACTGTTGGCGCCGATGCCGGCACGTTTCGCGCGGCTGGGGCAGACTTGAGCCCCCCATCAGGCAATACAGCGGAGGGGCTCGATCGCGGCATCGACACCCCAGGGACAGGCTCGTCTACTGCGGCGAGCTGCTCAATCTCCGCCGCGACAAAATCATCCCATTCGAGCTCCAATGATGGTGCCGCACCGGGCAACGGAAACCGCGGCAAATAAATCTCAACGCCGAGCGCACGCAAGTACTGGGAGCGCCAGGGCTCGAGCACGGCTTTACACGCCTTCTTTTTGGGGATGAGCACGCACAACGCCCGACGCCAATAAGTTGAGCGCGTCGAGGTAGGCCTTAACCGATGCGACGACAATATCGGTGTCCGCACCGGAACCGTTAACAATTGCGCCATCGCTTTCGAGTCGGACCGTTACCTCGCCCTGGGAGTCGGTGCCAGTCGTGATTGCATTGACGGAGTACAACAGCAGCGTCGCCCCACTATCGACTACTTTTTCCACGGCCTTAAACGCCGCATCAACCGGCCCGTCGCCTTCGGCTTCGACACTGACCGATTGGCCGTCGACATTGAGCGTAATTTTTGCTGTCGGCTTGACGCCAGTTTTGGAATACGCCTCCAGATAACTTAATTGATATTTGGCTGCATTTTCCAAAGGCGCCACATCACTGACGAGCGCCTGCAAATCTTCATCGAAAATTTCGTGTTTTTTGTCAGCCAGCTCCTTGAATCGATCAAAAGCTCGATCCAAAGCCGCCTGCGAACTTAATGAAATACCCAACTCTTCGAGGCGAGCTTTGAATGCAGCGCCTCCCGACAATTTTCCGAGCACGAGTCTGTTGGCCTTCCAGCCGACATCTTCTGCGCGCATGATTTCGTAGGTTTCGCGATGTTTGAGCACGCCGTCTTGATGAATGCCCGACTCGTGCGCAAAAGCATTCGCACCGACAATTGCCTTGTTAGGCTGCACCGGAAATCCAGTGATCGAAGA
>JBEVMI010000182.1:0-3197 GCA_040508685.1 Spongiibacteraceae bacterium | reverse complement strand
TGGGAAAATGCAGAAAATTTACGTGGTCACCAGACTCGGACAGGGTCCAGCCCAGTGGCATCTCGATATATTCAAGATGGGGGAGCAAACGCTCGTAATCCTGTGCAGGCAGCGCGGCGAGGATGCGGTTTTGCCTGGGGTCCGGCGGCGCGAGAGCTACGCTCATTTTTTTTGTCATAGCGGATTTCTTCTACGGTAAATATCAGCGCATCAGAGCCGCCGGATAGGGATTTTAAACAGCGATCACCGACACATCAGGAGGCGAATACGTAGCCGAGTTTTGCTCGCTTTGCCTGATACATCGCTTTATCTGCGCTTTGCAGTAAGGCTTCCGCTGTAGTGCCGTCGCGCGGAAAAATGGAAATGCCGATGCTGGCATGGATAACCAGCGAGCCCACGCTGAGAGCGCAAGGCGATTGAATGGTGGTGATCAGCTTCTGCGCGATCAGCGCGATGTCGCTCTGCTCTTTCACTTCCATCAGCAGATACAAAAACTCATCGCCACCTTGGCGGCTCACGGTATCGTCGTCGCGCGTAATGTCTTTGAGTCGCGCAGCAATCGTGCGCAGGACTTCGTCACCGATAGCATGGCCATGGGTGTCGTTGATCATTTTGAAATCGTTCAGATCGACAAACATCAGCGCCAGCGCCCAGTCGTGTCGATGCGCCTGCGCCAGCCCATGCTCCAATCGGTCATTGAATAACACACGATTCGGCAAGCCGGTCAGCGCATCGTGAAATGCGGCCTGCTGCGCCGATGCGGCCTGGTGGTTGGCGACAGCCAACTGCTGCTCCAGGATCTGACGCTCTTTGACCTCGTGCTCCAACTCGCGATTGACCACCGCCAACTTGTCGGATGCGTCCTGCACCTTGCTCTCGACGACCACACTTTGCTCGAGGGCGCCGGCAACTCCCGGCGGATGTTGCGCCGTCAACTCCTGCTGGAGAACGTTATTAACTGATGCCAGCTCCTCGGCACACTCTTCAACCAAATCCTTCACATGCTCGCTCTGATCAAGCACCTTGTTGAGCGATTTGGCGGGTTTGCCACTGCTGGGCAACGCCGTATTCGGAGTGGTTTTCATAAGCTCGCTGAGAATGGCCGTGGGACAGCGACTATACCGAGTAACCGCTACAGCCGCCTGCCCTCGCGCTTACTTACGGGTACCCGAGACCTCTATCTCGACCCGGCGATCGGGCTGCAGACAGGCGATCAATTGCTGCGTTGCCTTCTCGCCCTGGCAATCGCCGGGTTGCGTGACCGGTTCCGCACCATTGACGCCGCGTGCCTCCACTTTGCTGGAGGGAATACCCAGGGACTCGACCAGATACGCCTTGACCGCTTCGGCACGGCGCGTCGAGAGCTTCATGTTGTAGTCGTGCGAGCCGATGCGATCGGTGTGTCCGGTAACGGTGATCACCTCGAACTGGGTGCCCTTCAGCTCGGTCGCAAAAGCATCGAGCGCCTGCCTCCCGGCCGGTTTCACATCCTGTTTGTTGAAATCGAACAGAGAGTCGGCCGAAAAAGCCACTTTGCGCGGCGGTGGTGGCGGCAGCGGTGCCGGCGGTGGCGGCGCGACGGGTTCCGGCGGCGCTACGTAGGCGACCGGCGCAGGTTTTGTCTGCCCAAAACGGTACAGCAGGCCGACTGAAAACAGATCGACAT
This sequence comes from Spongiibacteraceae bacterium, assembly GCA_040508685.1. GTDB lineage: Bacteria > Pseudomonadota > Gammaproteobacteria > Pseudomonadales > CAMLJR01 > CAMLJR01. Next base: position 1,531 of record JBEVMI010000182.1, on the reverse strand, counting down.
CGCCTGCTTCACCGCGCGCATTGTCAATCCGGTAGCGCTCGGCTTCGACCCGCATCGCCATTGCGTCAGTGAATGCGTATTGCAAACCCGCGCCGTATTTGTAATTGGTCTTGCGCTCGGTCGAGCTGGGGTCGGATACGTTCACTGCGCCACTGCCACGGAAAGAATCCTCGGCTTCGGCGTAATTCGCACCGACCCGACCGAAGACCGAAAACTTGTCGGTGAGTGGCAGGATGCCGACGGCATCGAGATTGACGCCCTGCAATTCGATATCGCCGCGCAAGCCTCCCGCCGGCAGGGTATCGGCCCGGAAATCAAACTGGCCCAGATTGAAATAGCCGCCTTCGAGCGCGAAATAGCGGTTGAACTGATACCCGCCGAACAGCTTGTAGCCGGTATCGCGCTCGTCATCGTCAATCGACGTTGAGATAAACCCGGCACTCAGCAGCGAGTTCCTGATTTCTTCATTGTCGATTTCGCCGCGGGACTGGCCAGCGTTGGCCCCCAGATACCAGCCGGAGCCCTCCGCCGCAGCAAAGGGGCTGGCGACGACGGCGAGGACTAGCAGCCCCGATACCTTCGAGGCATGTCGTAATTTCATCGTGTTTCTCCAATGAGTCTGCATAAGCTCCCAAACCTTACGGGGCCGGAACATTCACTACGGTATTGGTCATCGAGACCCCGGCGGTGAGCGCGATGGCGCGACCATTCAACGTCGTTATGACCGCCGTGGGCGGGCTGCCGCCAGTGGTGGAAAGAGTGATCGACGCATCGGCCAGCAGCGTTCCTACCATGGTCGAGCCGGTGCCGATCGTGGCGCCCGCCGGGACGTACCAGAACACATTCTTCGGTTGTGCACCGTTGATCAGCAGCACCTGGATCGGCACCGCCGGTGTTGCCGGCCCGGTCAGCCCGACATTGAGCGTGCCGTTGCCCGCCGCGGTCTGGAAGATCCACACCGCATTGGCATCGCCACCGGCATCCAGCGTCAGGTTAGCGGTGGGACGACCGACGCCGCCGATGTCATAGGTGCCGGTCGTCGACAGGTAAACACCGGGTGGCAACGTGCGCCCGGCCAGTTCATCGGGGCCACCGCCGGCGCCGCCGCAGCTCGGACACTGCGCGAGACTCGACACATCGATACCGCCGGGCAGGCTGGCGGGAGACAGCGAGTTAAATGCGGTCAGCGCATCGACCCGTGCCTGCGTGACGGCCGCACCCGCCACCGAGCCCGGGGGCGCCGTCAGCGTGTAGACCAGACCATTGATTTGACCGTCGTTATCGGTGGTCACGGTGTAGACATTGCCGCCCGCGTCGCGCAAGCCGGTAATCGTGGTGGAGGCAGCGTTGACGCCGATATCCCCGTTGATCACCGTGTTCAAGCCATCATTGGTAAGCGTGGCATTGCCGCCGAAGCCGCCAAACGTCGACGCTGCACCCAGTGCTGGCGCGCTCGCACACAGCGCAGTGTTGGCGGTAAAGGTCGTCACCTTGTCGGCCGCGAGGGCATTGCCGGCCAGGTCCTTGACCC
>JBEVMI010000177.1:0-3395 GCA_040508685.1 Spongiibacteraceae bacterium | reverse complement strand
TCACGCAAGAATTTGACGATAGTGGAGCTTCCGGAATGGCTTCGTTTATTGGCGAGGTAGCTCGTTGAGGTGCGGAGATTGTCGGCGTGTGTTTCGAGCCGGCGCTGGCTTGTCCACAGTGGCTTTATGTCAGCGGTTCGGTGTCGGCGCTTCCGGCTCCGGCTCTGTCATCGCGCCGGTCTTCGGGTCCAGCCCCACCGGGGCGAGCTGCGGCCGCAGGGTGCCGCCGTTGGCCACCATCAGTACCACGCGGCGGTTTTTGGCGCGGCCTTCCTCGGTGGTATTGGGCGCGATGGCCTGATATTGGCCGAAGCCGGCCGCTACCAGATTTTCCGGGTTCATGCCTTTGGCGAGCATCACCTGCACCACGGCCGCGGCGCGGGCGCTCGACAATTCCCAGTTCGAATTGAAACGCGCATTGTGGATCGGCACATCGTCGGTAAATCCCTCGACGCGCACCGGGTGGTCCTGCTCACGCAGGATTGCCGCGATCTGCGCCAGCATCGCGAACGCATCTTCCGAAATCGACGCGTCGCCGCTCTTGAACAGCAGCGACGAGCGCAGCGTGATTTCCAGCCAGGTTTCATTGCCCTTCACCGTCACCAGATCCTTGTCGATCAGGTCGCCGAGCGCGGAGCGGATTTTGTCGCTGAGTTTTTGAAGATTGTCGGCCTGCTTGCGCTGCGCGGCGTTTTCTTCCTCGGTTTGCTGCGGCGACGGCGCCTTCACCGGGTCGACCTGCACTTCGATCATGGCACTGGGATTGGTGCGCGCGGTTTCGCCGACTTCAATCGGATTGGTGTCGAGTGCGGGTTTGGCGAAGACGTCGGTAAGCGTGTTCGAGAAGACGCGGTATTTGCTTTCGTTGACTTGCGAGATCGAATACATCACCACAAAAAACGCGAACAGCAGCGTAATGAAGTCGGCATAGGACACCAGCCACCGTTCGTGGTTGTGGGGTTCCTCTTCGCGAAACCTGCGCCGCGCCATTATTGCAGGAACCCGCTGACCTTGAGTTCGATCGCGCGCGGATTTTCACCTTCGGCAATGGCGATCAGCCCCTCGACGATCATTTCGCGATACAGCGCTTCGACGCGGGCGCGCGCGCGCATTTTGCTGGCGATCGGCAACAGCAAAAGATTCGCCAGCGCCACACCATAAATTGTCGCAACAAATGCAGTGGCGATGCCCGGCCCGAGTTTCGACGGATCGGCGAGATTGCCCATCACTTCGATCAGCCCCATCACCGCGCCGATGATGCCGATGGTCGGCGAATAGCCGCCCATGCTTTCAAAAAATTTGGCGGCGTCGACCTCGCGCTGGTACCGCAAGTCGGAATCCATTTCCAGCACGCCGCGAATCGAATCCGGCTCGCTGCCATCGACCAGCAATTGCAGGCCTTTCTTGGCGAACAGATCGCGCTCGCCATCCGCGATGGTTTCGAGGCCGAGCAAACCTTCCTTGCGCGCCGCTACCGCCCAGCGCACCACCTTGGCGATGCCACTGCGAAAATCGACCACAGGGGGAACGAATACGCCGCGCACACGCAGCAGTGACAGTTTTAAAAGTGGTAACGGTGTCTGCAATGTAGCGGCGCCGATAGTGCCACCGATCACGATCAATGCCGCGGGCCCGTTGATCAACGCGCCGATATGGCCGCCTTCGAGCCAGTTGCCGCCGAGCACTGCAATCAGCCCGATCAGAATACCGACGACGCTCAGTACATCCATGATCGACCCATTCCATTCACGTGAGCGGTCCGTTCCATGTCGGCCTCGTCACTTCATTTCGGCGAGGCGCTGGCCGACCAGCGGCAGCGGCAGAATGTCGTCGGCGAGGCTGGCCCTGGCGATCGCCATCGGCATGCCGTAAATCACCGAGGTCGCCTCGTCCTGCGCCCAGATATCGCAGCCCTGCTGTTTCAGGATGCGCGCACCCTCGCAGCCGTCGGAACCCATGCCGGTGAGCACAATGCCGAGGGTTTGATTCGGATAGGCATTGGCGGCCGAGGCAAACGTGACATCGACACAGGGTTTGTAGGTGAGACGTTCGTCGCCGGGCAGAATCTTGATGCGACCACCCTTGCTGATCATCAACTGTTTGCCGCCGGGTGCCAGCAACGCTACGCCGGGGAATAACGTGTCGCCATCGACCGCTTCTTTAACGCGAATTTTGCAGAGGCCGTTCAGACGTTCGGCGAATGCCTGCGTAAACGTTGCGGGCATGTGTTGAATCAAAACGATCGGTGCCGGGAAGGATTGCGGCAATTGCGTCAGCACGTTCTGCAACGCGACGGGGCCGCCGGTCGAGGTGCCGATCACGACCAGTCCGTAATGTTTGATCGGCGCGCGCGGTTTGGCTTTCGGTGCAGCGGCGGTGGGTGCGGGCGTTACACGCACTCCGGGTGTCGCCGGTGCTCTCGCGACATTGGCGGCAGGCGCTGCCGTTGCAGCGGTGCGATTCGACCACAACGGTTTGCGACCGGCGCCGGCGATTTCGATCAACCGCTCGGCGAGTTTCTGTTTCAGCTCGGTCGAATTGCGCGAAATCTCGTCGAAATTTTTCGGCAGGTAATCGACGGCACCGGCGTCGAGCGAATCGAGCGTAATACGTGCGCCTTCATACGTCAGCGACGAAAACATCAGGATCGGCGTCGGTCGTTTCGCCATGATTTCGCGCACGGCGGTGATGCCATCCATGACCGGCATTTCGTAATCCATGGTGATGACATCGGGTTTCAGCGCCAGCGCCTTGTCGACACCCTCGCGGCCATTGCTGGCAGTGCCGACGACTTTCAGCCCCGGGCACTCGTCGATCATCTGGGTCAGGCGGCGGCGAAAAAAACTCGAATCGTCAACCACCAGGACGGAAACCGTCATCGTCTACCTCAATATGTACTGCCGTACTTCGTAAGGAGTCGTGCGCGGGCGAATTTGCTTATCGGCCCACGCGCAAAAAATAATGACCACGTGCGCTTACGTATAGCGCTTCAACATGCTCGGCACATCGAGGATCAGCGCGATGCGACCGTCGCCGGTAATCGTTGCGCCCGCCATGCCCGGCGTCCCCTGCAACATTTTGCCCAGCGGCTTGATCACCACCTCTTCCTGGCCGATCAACTGATCGACGACAAAACCGACGCGCTGAGTGCCGACCGTGACGATGACAACATGCGCAAACTCCGGGCGGTCGCCATAACTGTTCTGCACCAGCCAGTCTTTCAGGTAGAACAGCGGGATCGCCTTGTCGCGCACGGTCACCACTTCGCGGCCATCGACGATGTTGGTGCGCTTCATATCCATGTGGAAAATTTCATTGACGCTGGCCAGCGGCAGCGCAAACGTCTGCCGGCCCAGCATCACCATCAGCGTCGGCATGATCGCCAGCGTCAACGG
>JBEVMI010000169.1:0-3185 GCA_040508685.1 Spongiibacteraceae bacterium | reverse complement strand
AGTTTTCTGTTTGTTTTTCCATGCCGCAATGAGCGTCAACCCAATCGTCCGAGGCCAAACATATGAACAATCAGATCTGCAAAATGGTGGGCTGCGAATTTCCGCTGTTTGCATTTACCCATTGCCGCGATGTGGTCGTCGCGGTCAGCCGCGCCGGCGGTTTCGGCGTGCTCGGTGGCAGCAGTTTCACGCCCGAGCAATTGGAAGTCGAATTGAAATGGATCGACGAACATATTGACGGCAAACCCTATGGCATCGACATCCTGATTCCCGAACATGTGGCGACCGACATGTCGAAAAATACCGGCGCCCAGATCGCCGCGCAGATTCCGCAGCAACACATCGATTTCACCATCGACCTGCTGCACAAATATGGCGTTGAAACCAATGCCGACGAAATCGTGCGCAAAACATTGCCGACGATTGCACCCGAAACCGGTCTGGCGTTGATGGATGTCGCGTTCCGCCATCCGATTCGTCTGATCGTCAATGCGCTTGGCATCGCGCCGGCGTCGATGATCGAACGCGCGCGCCAACACAATGTCCCGGTGGGCGCCTTGATCGGCGCGAAAGAGCACGCAATTCGCCAGGTTAAAGCCGGTGTCGACGTGCTGATCGCGCAGGGTACCGAAGCTGGCGGTCACTGTGGCGAAGTATCGACGCTGGTGTTGATCCCGGAAGTCTTGCGGGCGATCAAACCGATTCGCAACGTACCGGTGTTGGCGGCGGGCGGCATCATGACCGGCCGGCAGATGGCGGGTTGCATGGCGATGGGTGCGCAGGGCGTGTGGACCGGTTCGGTGTGGCTGGCGACCACCGAGTCGGAAACCTCGGAAGCCTTCCGCGAAAAAATGGTCGCGGCGACATCGCGCGATACCATCCGCTCGAAGGCACGCACCGGCAAACCCTCGCGCCAATTGCATTCGGCATGGCACGACGCGTGGGAGGGGCCGGACAGCCCTGGCGCACTCGGCATGCCGCAGATGGGCATGATCTCGCAGCCGGCCTTCAACAAAATCGACAAGGCTGTTGAAGGCGGCCACAAGGAGGCGCTGCCGCTGGTGAGTTATTGGGTGGGGCAGGGCGTCGGTCTGATCGACGCGGTGAAATCGGCGCACACCGTCGTGCAGGAATTTAAAGAGGAGTTCGCGGAAGGCCTGCTTGATTTGCAGAGTGCCGTCGAAGACTGATCGCGCCACAACGTTTTCAAGGAGCCGGGGCGCTGACGGTTCACACCGCATTCAGCCCCTGTGGCCGTAAATGGCCGCAAAGACAAACCGTTAGCCCTGGCATCACTGTGATCAGCCGGGCTGCGGGAGGCTCCCATGAAACCATTTCGTATTCGTCTGCTCGTGTGCTGCCTGCTGCTGGGCGCTGCCAATTTTGCCGCCGCCGATGTGCGCGTCGGTCTTCACCTCTCGATATTTCCCGATCTGGTTCCGGTTCCCGGTTATCCGGTGTATTACGCGCCGCATGTGGGCGCCAATTATTTTTTCTACGACGGCGATTACTGGCTGTACGACGACGATGGCTGGTACACGAGTCCCTGGTATGACGGGCCGTGGGAATACGTCCATCCCGACTTCGTGCCGCTGTTCGTATTGCGGGTCCCTGTCCGCTATTACCGTGCGCCACCACCGCACTTTTGGGGCTGGCATCGCGACGCACCGCCACGCTGGGGCCGTTACTGGGGTCCGCGCTGGGAGCACAGCCACAGCGGCTGGGATCATTGGGATCGCTACCGCGCGCCGAGGCCAGCGCCGTTGCCGACGTATCAGCGCGGCTATTCGGGTGATCGTTATCCGGACCGTCACCAGCAGCGCGAATTGCGCGACAAAAATTACGGCTACCGGCCGCAGCGCGACCATGACCGCGATCGCGAACAGCGCCCACCCGATCGCGGCCCGCTGAAGAATGTCGAGCCGCGGCGTTCTCAGCCGGATTCTGGCTGGCGAGGCGGCGACGATCGTCAACGCAACGAAATTCACACCGAGGTGCGTGACAACCGCGACCTGCGGCCCGGCAGAGACCGGCGTGACGAAGCGCGCAACGCAGGCCACAGCGATGCACGCAGTGACTGGCGTAGCGACAAAGGTCAAGACGACCGCCGGGGAGACCGCAACCAAAGCCGCGAACCCATGCGCGATGCGACCTACCAGCGCCGCGAGTCGATGGTGCCGGCACAACGCGCCGCGCCGGAACAGCGTGAACGTGATTTCCGGCAGGACCAGCCGCGGGCGGGCCGGCAGCAAATGGATTCCGGACGCGGCGATGAGCGCGGGCGCGGACAGGGCGGCGGTCATGGTCGCAACGATGGCGACGGTCCGCCGCGCGGGCGCGATCACTAGGTGAGTCGAGTGGCGCGGAACTTCCGCATCGATCCGCGGTAGCTATTACTGATACAGCTAAGACCGTACCGTGTGGTTTACAGAGGCCCGCTGCCATGACCCCCACCCTTTGGATTGTTATTGGAGTATCCGTGCTAGCGATCATCGGTTTTGTGCTGGTGATACGTTCACAGTTGCGCGAAAACCGCGAGATCGACAGCAAGATCGATTACAGCAAGGTCAAGCCGTGGGTGGAGGATGACGAAGAAAAGGAGCGTGAGGAAAAATGGGGCAAGTGATGCGGTGCGGCATCAATGATGCCGCGTCATTTTATCGAGGTAACCCATCGCAAAAGCCGACAAGACAAAGGTCAAATGGATCACGACATACCAGAACAGTTTCTCGCTCTCCAGATTGTCGGCATTCATGAACACTTTCAGTAAATGGATCGACGAGATGGCGACGATCGACGCCGCCACTTTGTTTTTCAACGTCGTCGTGTCGACCTTGCCGAGCCAGCCGAGTTTTTCCGTGCCTTCACTGATGTCGAGTTGCGATACCGAGTTTTCGTATCCCGAAAACATCACCATCACGATCAGGCCGCCGACCAGCGCCATATCGATCAGCGACAGAATCACCAGCACCAGATCGGTTTCCGCGGTTTCAAAAATATGCGGCAGCAGATGAAAAATTTCCTGAAAAAATTTAATGCCGAGCGCGAGCAGGGTGAGGCTTAGGCCCAGATAAATAGGCGCCAGCAACCAGCGCGATGCATACATTGCGCGCTCGATCAATTTTTCTGCCATCGATAATCTCCTGAATAGGTTGGAAAGAAAGAAGAACTTAAAAATCAGCCGG
>JBEVMI010000158.1:0-4179 GCA_040508685.1 Spongiibacteraceae bacterium | reverse complement strand
CATGCGCGCCGTATCGCCTATATCGAAAGCCGGGTGCAGGCCGATACCTTGGCCGGCAGTTAAGCGGCTGTTCTAAAAATAAGGAATTTCATATGTTGAGAGCGCTGGGCCACATCGTTGGCCTAACAGGTTTCATCGCGCTGAATACGCTGGCATCTGATCTGCCGGCCAATCAAACCAGTCGTGTTGGCTGGGTTGATCAAGAGCGTCTGATGCGTGCCGACAGCGAGCCGCAAAATTGGCTGACCACGGGGCGTGATTTTGGCGAGCAGCATTATTCGCCACTGAGGCAGATCGACGCAGCCAGTGTGTCGCGTTTGGGTTTTGCTTGGGAATACGATGCCAGTACGCGCCGTGGAAGAGTGCAGCGCGGTCTTGAGGCGACTCCCATTGTGGTCGATGGTGTCATGTATACCTCCGGTGGTTGGGGGGTTGTTTACGCACTGGATGCGGCGACAGGCAAAGAACTTTGGCGATTTGATCCCGAACTCGATGGCGCGCGTGCGCGCATGACCTGCTGCGATGTGGTCAATCGCGGCGTCGCGGTGTGGAAGGGCAGAGTTTACGTTGCGCAGCTCGATGGTATTTTGGTTGCGTTAAATGCTGTTGATGGAGCGGTGTTATGGAAGGCCGATACGTTTATCGACCGTCAGCGCGGCTACACCATCACCGGTGCGCCGCGTATCGCGGGCGATAAAGTCATTATTGGTAACGGCGGCGCCGAATTTGGTGTGCGTGGTTACATCACGGCATATGACATCAACAGCGGCGAGCAGCGCTGGCGTTTTTTCACGGTCCCTGGCGATCCGAAAAAAGGTTATGAACACCCTGAATTAGAGCGTGCTGCTAAAACGTGGGATCCCGATGCGAATTGGGCTGCAGCAGGTGGAGGCACAGCGTGGGACAGTATGGTCTACGACCCTCAGCTCAATTTGTTTTATGTCGGCACCGGTAATGGTTCGCCACATCCCGCATGGTTGCGCAGCCTGCTCCGACGCGACAATTTATATCTTTCATCTATATTGGCGATCAATCCCGACACAGGTCGGCTGGTTTGGCATTATCAGGTGACGCCCGGTGACAGTTGGGACTACACCGCTACACAACCGATGATTCTGGCCGACCTGAGTGTTCGCGGCGTGCAGGTGCCGGTTTTGATGCAGGCCCCTAAAAACGGATTTTTTTATGTGTTGGATCGCCGCAATGGCAAATTGTTGTCGGCGGAAAAATACGTCACCGCAACATGGGCAGAACGGATTGATTCAGAAACAGGTCGACCGGTAATGTCGGGCCAGGGTGACTACAGCAAATCCCCGAAGTTGATTTACCCATCGCCAATTGGCGGGCATAACTGGCAGCCGATGGCGTATAGCCGTGACACCGGTTTGGTGTACCTGCCCGTGCTCGATAACGCGGTTGTGTATCAGACCCATAAGAACTGGCGTTACCGCCTCAACGATTTTGATTGGGGCTCTACCTACGATGCATTGATTTCGCATCCGGCCGATGAGCAGAAGAAGTTAGCGGTCGGCCAGCCACCCATGCGTTACCAGGAATTTTTTCTGGCGTGGGATCCCAAAAATCAACGCGAAGTATGGCGCGCGCCACTGACGGGCAGCTGGAACGGTGGCGCGTTGGCCACTGCCGGCGGCCTGGTGGTTCAGGGCACTGCGTCGGGCCACCTGCGTGTCTATAACGCTTCGACTGGCAAATTGCTGAAAGAGATTTTCGTGGGGACCGGCATGATCGCAGCACCCATGAGTTATGCCGTGAACGGCGTGCAGTACATCGCCATCATGGCGGGTTATGGCGGCGCCATGCAGCCGCGCTTCGTTCCGGGAGTTGCCGCCTACGAACGCAGCAATCGCGGCCGTATCCTGGCTTTCCGCCTCGATGGTGGTGACACACCGGTTGCTGAAAAACTACCGCCGGACGAGCTTCAGCCGCCACCAAAAAAACTGCAGGTATCGCCAAAAGAGATCGAAACTGGCAGCGAATTATTTCTCGCACATTGCGCGCGCTGTCATGGCGGGGGATTGAAACCGTTTCGTGCAGGCTACCCCGATCTGTTCAATATGAATCCCGCTACACACGGTGTGTTTGACCAAATTGTTCTCGACGGGATTTTTTCGTACGGCGGCATGGCATCGTTTTCCGATTTGTTAAGCAAGAACGATGTGCGATCAATACACGCCTATTTGATCGATACCCAGCATCGGTTGCGTGCTGGGGAAGATGTTACGCCGAATACCCATGTTCATTAATCGATGAAGGATGAAGCAATGAGACAATCAATGTTGGCGCGTAATGGCATGACGGTATCAGTTCCGAATGACATGCTGATTGGTGGCGAATGGGTGCCTGCTTTATCCGGTGCGCGATCGGATGTCATCGATCCGGCAACGGGCGCTTTGATCGCCACCGCGCCGGCGGGCGATGCTGCGGATATCGATCGCGCCGTGCTATCGGCCAAGCAAGCCTTCGATCAGCAGGTGTGGCTGCAGCTGGGTGCAAAAGCACGCGCGCGCATTTTGTGGCGCGTTGCGGACCTCATGGAAAAGTATGCTGAGGAACTCGCTGCGCTCGATACGCTGAATATGGGCATGCCCTACGCGCAAATTCTGCACGGTGTAGTTCCGAAAGCCGTCGAAGCGTTTCGCTATTTTTCCGGTTGGTGCACAAAAATAAATGGCATTACGGCTGACATTTCTGAACACGAATTTAATGTTCATGCCTATACCTTGCGCCAACCGGTCGGCGTCGTTGGCTTAATTGTGCCTTGGAACGCGCCGTTGCCGACTGCGGCGTGGAAAATTGCGCCAGCGCTTGCCGCCGGATGTACCTGTGTATTAAAGCCCTCGGAAGAAACACCGCTGACAGCGCTGCGTTTGGGGGAGATCTTGTTGGAAGCAGGTGTGCCGCCGGGCGTTGTCAATGTCGTCACCGGTTATGGTCACACGGCTGGAGCCGCGCTTACGGCACATCGCGATGTCAGTAAAATTGGATTTACGGGTTCTACCGAGGTCGGAAAGATTATCGTTCGCGCGGCCGCCGATAATTTGAAAAAGGTGACGTTGGAGCTCGGTGGCAAATCTCCATTCATTATTTTCGACGATGCGGATCTCTCGAAGGCCATTCCCCAGGCGGCCATCGCCATATTCAGCAATGCTGGCCAGATGTGTGTTGCTGGCTCGCGTATGTTTGTTCAGCGATCGGTATACGAAGGTGTTTTGCAGGGCATGGCCCAAGCCGCGGCCGCCTTCAAAACCGGCGATGGTTTTGAAGAATCCGCCGTTGTCGGGCCGATTATTTCGAGCAAACAATTGTCCCGCGTGACCGAGTTGGTCGACAGCGGGATTGCTGCGGGTGGACGCGTGGTGTGCGGCGCCAGGCCATCGGACCGCCCCGGATTTTTCTTCGAGCCCACTGTGATCGCCGATGTGACCCCGGACATGCGCATTTATCGGGAAGAAATTTTTGGCCCGGTGTTATCGGTAATTCCATTCGATACCGAAGAGCAGGCGCTCGCCATGGCCAATGATACCGATTATGGCCTGGCGTCTTATGTATGGACCCAGAACGTTTCGCGCGCGCATCGGTTTGCACAAAGCCTGGAGGCCGGCAGCGTTTGGATCAACTCGTCGTTGATGATGGATTACGCGATGCCTTTTGGCGGTTATAAACAATCGGGCTGGGGCAGGGAAGGCGGGCAGGAAGGGTTGGATGCATTCCTTCAGACCAAGTCGGTCTGTATAACACTTTAGCCAAGTTCACCGGACAACCACTCATGACAAAAAAAGCCAATACCGAAGTTTCGACGGCCTTGCAGCGAGTCATCGATGCGCGCCTTGCCGTTTCTGATCCTGCACGTGCCGATGCGTTCACGAAAATTCGTGCGCGTGGTTCCCTCACCGCGCGCGAACGTGTCGATGCTCTGATCGATAGCCACTCATTTGTTGAGTACGGAATGCTGGCCAGCTCGGTGAATCCCGACATCATTGCGCCAGCTGACGGGGTAATCACGGGGCTGGGTGCTATTGACGGGGTCACTGTCGGCGTTGTTTCTTACGACTACAGCGTATTTGCAGGATCGCAGGGTGATGTCGGGCATCACAAGCTGGCTCGTCTGTTCGAAACAGTGGCGAAGCTGCAGTGCCCGCTCATCATGTTTTTGGAAGG
>JBEVMI010000100.1:0-4135 GCA_040508685.1 Spongiibacteraceae bacterium | reverse complement strand
AATGCGCGGCTGAAGAAATTGCTGGCCGAGTCCCTGCTCGAAGTTGATGACAGCGCGAGGGTGATACCGCGCAAAGGCTGCGACGCCATGGTTGAAGCATTAATCGCGATGACATCGAACCGGCACTATGGTGGGCTATGATGGCGTCCGCATCCGCTTCGGCCTGTCTTAGATCGACATGGACCCTGCTGGTGTCGGCGGGCTGCGCGGGAAATGGAGAAGCTTGGGCGTCAGTGGCTTTAAAGGATTTGCGGCGATCTCGCTGTTGTGTATCGATAGAAACTTGCGACGAAAGACTCGCAGAAGAGATTGCGGCTGCCGTCTACGCCGGCGCGAAGGTCCACGCGCATAATTTGTTGCCGTCGAGATCGCGAAAATACGCGAAGTACGAGCCACCACCCCGATCGCCGGGTGCACCTTCGTCCTTGGCACCCAGCTCCATTGCCTTTGCGTAGAACGCATCGACCTCGGTGCGGCTGTTGAAGGCGAAACCAGCCATGGTGCCGTTACCCACCGACGCGGGCTGCCCATCGAATGGCGTCACGACAGCGAACATGCCCCCGGTAATGCTGCCAAAAAATCGGCCACCCGCCGGATTGTCGAACAGCTTTGGCCAACCGATGCTGCCCAAGAGCTGCCCATAGAATTGCATGGCTTCCTCTAACCGATTGGACCCAACCGTTGCGTAAAATTGCATGTCGCTGTCCTCTTAAAATTAAAGAAGGGATTGCAAGATACTGGTCGGCTTTGCTTAGGCATGCGCACCCAGCAGCAGCTTTCGTACATCACCTTTGACGTTAAACGACGCAACGAGGATGTACGCCAGTGAGAAAGCTCCGCCCATCACGATGGCGAGAATTCCGCACAAAACTCCGATCCACAATTGGCGCTCGCGCCATATCATCCACGCAGCCATGAGCAATAAATGGGCTGTGAAATCCGCATTAAATTGCGCTCGCCAGGGATGCGCAAAGTCCCCAAAGAAAATGTCTCCGGCCTGCATGCCCATTTGTTGAATGGCATGCACGGTTATTGCGACGACAACAGCCAGGGCACAAGCCAACATTAGTCGGAATATATTCATTGAGATTCTCTTCTGGAAATTTAAATAGCGGGCTTCTATCGATATCGTCGCCCACGATGATCAAGGATCGAAGGATTCAGTGATTAATTTTTCCAGTGGAAAACAGGGTCGTTGCCGACACCGCCTTCTACCAGGCATTCCGGCGTCAGCTGCCATTCTTCGACGACTTCCAACACCTGGCAGGGCGAATACACGACGCGGCGATGCGCAATTTTCCATTCGCCATTGCGCTTTTCTACGCGGTCGAGATAACGCACGCGTAGCATGATTTCACGGTCGTTTTCGCCCGGATTAAGCGGCGGTTGACGGCAAAAGGCCAAGGTATAGGTTTCGGTGTTGGCCACATCGCCTTCAATTTCGACAATCTGCGTGCCGTTGTGATGCATCCAATGGGTTCCTGGCACCGAGCCACCACGCATGAATTCCACAAAGCCGGCGGCGGGACCATTGAACACACCGTGATCATCGATGGCGCCCGGATGAAACAGCGAAGCCAGTAAGGCATGATCCTGGCGATCCAGCGCGCGCGGGTAATTGTCCAGCAATCGTCGAATGGCCGATTCATCGATGACTCGTTGTAGTTCCGGGTCGCGTTCAGTCACTTGGTTATCTCCAGTTGAAAGGATGTTTGCAGACGATTGACGATTGACGATTGCCTGAGCCGTCAGACAACATGGATTCTGGCCGATGTTATTTGGCTTTTTGCAATGACAGCGGTAGCTGCGTCACTGCCCATACACCTTCAATATCAAATTTGATCTCGGCTCCCTTCGCGATGCGAATGCTGGAGAATCGGGCCAAGAACTCTTCCAATACGATTTTTATTTCGCGCCCGGCCAAGTGGGCGCCGAGACAGTTATGAACGCCTTTGCCTAGCGTGAGGTGGCGTTGCTCGCGATCCGGATCGACGCGTTCCGGTTCGGTATAAATACGATCATCGCGGCCGGCAAGCTGTGTTGGTAATACGACCCAGTCACCTTTAAGCATTTTCACGCCGTGAAATTCGACGTCGCGCGTAACTTTGCGTCGCGTCATGACCACGCCGTGAGCGCGCAGGAAGTCAGCAACTGCAGCCGGTATGTCGCCGGGATTGGCGCGCAAACGTTCTTGTAGATTCGGATGGGTTGCGAGATAGCGCATGTACCAGCCCAAGCTGGAAACCACCGTATCTAGTCCGCCGAGATACAGCATGATGCACATGCCCATCACTTCGTTGTGAGTTAACGGCTTGCCGTCGACCTGAGCCGTCAAAATCGTATCGACGAGATCATCTCGCGGTGCTTCCTGCCGACGCTTTGCAATATAGGACTCCAAGTAATCCCTGATCTTGCGTATCGAGGCGATGCGCACGGACATATCCGTTGAGCGCATGAAGCCGTGCGTCCACCCCAGGAATTCATCCAGGTTCTCGCGCGGCATTCCCATTAAGTGGAGAAAAATATATGACGGAAAAAGACAAGAAAACTCGCTGAAAAATTCGCACTGGCCGCGGGCTTCGAAACGCTCGATCAACTCGTTCGCGGTGTCTCGAATAAACGTTTCTAGGCGATTGATGGCATTCGGATTGAACCAGGGCTGCAACACCATCCGATAGGCGCGGTGGTCTGGCGGATCGAGCTCAAGCGGAACCTGGCGCCAGTCGACGCCGAGCAGTGGTCCCACTTCATAGGTTTCGGTACTGGTGAACGTCGCAGGGTCCAGAAAGGCATCCTGAATGGGGTCATGCCGGGTGAGGATCCAGCCGGGCTCTCCGTAGGCGGCACCGCGCGCCCAAATGATATCCGGGCCGGCGTGCAGGGGCGCCACGATGTCGTACGGGTCCGCCAATTGCCGCGCGAAAGTTTTGATCTCCGGATGATCCCAGATCAACTCAGTCGGAACATGGGATGGAATAGGAGCCATCTCTGGAGCAGCAACGGTATTCATAAGCACCACCTCTGAAGAAAGGACGCAGCTTTAGCGCGGTATTGGCGTGAAACTGAAAACGGCCAGCACGCGCAGTTGTTATGGTTCGCCACCCATGAACGTTTCCCAGCATTCGCACCATTAGTGCCTTACCGTTTCCGACATTTACGTAACGCCGAGAAAACCCATGTGCAACGCTTTCTGTCGATCAGAGATCGACTTAAGCCGTTGAGTTGCCGATGCTTTGACTGAAGCACGCTACCTTTGGGTGTTATAGTTGAGCGTGATCAGAGCAATGGACAGCAACTCCTTTCGCATTCATGGTGAATGTGAAAGGAGTTACTGTCAATAAAGATTTGAGTCGAGGCACACATGCCGAGTAGTCGAGGTGTAAGGGTAGCGCAGGCCGAGGATACGCGAACGAAATTGATTCGCTCGGCACGCACGCTCTTCGCACGTCAGGGTTTCCATGCGACCGCATCCGCTGAAATCGTCGCAGCAGCAGGCGTGACCAGAGGTGCCTTACAGCATCATTTTGCGCGAAAGGAGGATTTATTTCTGGCCGTCTTCGAAGCGGTTGAAACGGATTTGATGGCCCGGGCTGCGGCCAATGCGCACAATGCGTCGGGTAAAGATCTGTGGGCAGCGTTTCGTAACAGCCTCGGCGCTTTTCTCGAAGCGGCGACCCAACCCGATGTACAGCGCATTCTGCTGATCGATGGTCCGGCAGTCCTTGGCTGGGAGCAATGGCGAAAACTGGAGGCGGACCATGGCATGGCATCGATCAAGGCCGCGGTTGAAGCGGCGTTCGCGGACGGCCTGATTCGGCCGGCGCCGGTCGAAGCGCTCGCCCATCTGATCATGGCCCTCATTCACGAATCGGCATTGATGGTTGCCCACTCAAAAAAACCTAAAAAGACGCGCGCTGATGCGGAGCAGGCTCTGGACGCGCTGTTCAGCAATATGTCTAAATGAGTATAACGAACCTCTGAAAAAGCGACTGCTCTCACTATGTCTTTCAGGGGGTCTCTTAATTCGGTATCGAGTCGATTTCGATCATATAAAAGTCCGCCTTGGCCGCGCCGTATTCCGGGCACAACCAGTCTTGCGACACATCTTGCCAGCGGGTACCGGGCGCAATGCCCT
>JBEVMI010000058.1:0-3101 GCA_040508685.1 Spongiibacteraceae bacterium | reverse complement strand
GGTTGCCTTTGCGAAGTGCGTCGTCGAGTGTATTGCGGTATTTAGCGAAACTGTCGATGTCGCTGCGCACCAGGAACAGTCGTGTCGGGTCCAGGCTTTTCAGATAGTTGTCGAGCAATTGACCAGACATGACGTCGTCGAAGCGCTGCTTGCGAAAATGTTCGCTTTCCAGCTTTTCGAGCACTTCGCTGGCGGTTTTTCCCTGTATTGGCTGCCAGTTCAGATCGCTCTGCGGTATTGGCTTGGCCGCGCAAAGTGAGGTGAGCAGAGCGAATGTAACAGCAGCCAGGCTTGCACTGAGAGGACGACATTGACGCATGAGAAAGGAGGTCTCTGGCGGGATTTATGGTGGGACGGAGTAACCCGATAAAAGTTGCGGCGCATTGAGGTTACTTATGGCCCAAATTAGCACATTTTATCGGGTCTCGCGCAGGCGGAGTGCTGTTGCCCGGCGCGGCGCTGGGGTAAGCTGCCGCGCGCTTAACCGGCGGGAACCTAACGGTGCGGCCGCGGTCTGCAATGCCTGCCGCGCACTACCCAATTCCGATAACGATCAAGAGTCTGCCCGCTTTCCTTGCAAGGTATAACATGGCCCGATTTAGCAGTCCCAATGCCTCTTTACGTCATTCCGCGCGCGCCGACCTTGCCTATATAGGCGGTAGCCTGCTGGCTTTTATGGTGCTGTTTGCGGTGGCGCGCGGCATGCTGTTGTGGCGCAATCTGCCACTGGCCGCCGATGTTCCTGCTGGCGAGCTGGCCAGGGCCTTTCTGGTGGGCATGCGTTTTGATCTGGCGATGAGCAGCTATGTGCTGGTGCCGCTGGTGCTGGGGATGTTTTTGCCGGGTGGGTTGTCGCAACGGCGATTCTGGAATCTGTGGCTCGCCATCGCCGCCGCGATTTTCAGTTTTCTCGCCGTGCTGGAGCTGGATTTTTACAAGGAGTTTCACGCTCGCCTGAACAGCCTCGTCTTTCAGTACATCAAGGAGGACCCAGGCACCGTGGCTAGCATGCTGTGGTACGGATTCCCCGTGCTGCGTTACCTGCTGTTGACGACGTTACTGGCAATGCTGGCCATTGCTGCACTGCGCTGGGTCGATCGCCATACGCGCTGGAGTGTTAAACAACCGAATTACGGTCGGCGCGTGCTGGTCACCCTGATGGCCGCGCTGCTGATTACCAGCTGCGCACGCGGTACCTTTCGCTCCGGTTCGCCGTTGCGCTGGGGGGATGCCTTTTTCGGCCAATACCTGTTTGCCAATCATCTGGCGCTCAACGGTTCGTTCACGCTCAGCAAGGCGGCATTGGCATCTGTCGCCGATCAGCGCGAAAATCCATGGCTGAAACACCTGTCGACCGCCGATGCTTTGCAGGTTCTGCATCACGATCTGGTCGCGCCGCAGGAGACACTGCTTGCGTCTGACACTTTTCCCATGTTGCGGCGCTTCGATCCCCCCCCTGGCACGGCGACCTCGCCGTTTCGCAATGTTGTATTGATCCTGTCGGAGAGTTTCAGCGCGCAACGGGTCGGCGTGCTCGGCAGTCCGCTTCAGGTCACGCCGCGCTTCGACGCACTGGCTAAAGATGGGCTGCTGTTCACCCGGTTTTTCTCGGTGGGCACACATACGCACCAGGGCATGTTTGGGACCTTTTCGTGTTTTCCGAATCTGCCGCACTACGAATATCTGATGAAACAGCCAGAGGGTGCGCACCGGTTTTCCGGATTGCCGAGGGTCATGGCGGAGCGCAACTACGATAGCGTCTACGTCTACAACGGCGATTTTGCCTGGGATAATCAGGGTGGTTTTTTCCGCGCGCAGGGCCTTAACAAACTTGTTGGTCGCTTCGATTTTGTGAATCCGCGTTTTTCCGATATCACCTGGGGTGTATCGGACGAAGATATGTTCGATCGTGGGTTTGAAGAAGTCGTGCGCTTGCAGCAAGCCGGCAAACCGTATTACGCCATGCTGCAAACGCTATCGAATCACACACCGTACGCGTTGCCTGACCCGTTGCCAGTCGAGAAGGTAATGGTTGACGGTGTCGAAGAGCCACACCTGACGGCGATGCGTTACGCCGATTACGCGCTCGGCGAGTTTTTCAAAAAGGTGCAGGCGAAGGGCAATTTCTTTGACGACACATTATTTGTATTCGTTGGCGATCATGGCTTCGGTGGCTCGCGTCAGATCACGGATATTGATCTGACGCGTTTCCATGTGCCCCTGCTGTTTATCGGCAAGGATATTCAGCAGCGTTTCGGCGGGACACGGACGACGGTGGGTTCGCAGGTCGATATCGTGCCTACCATCATGGGATTGCTCGGCGGCAGCTACGTACACAATTGTTGGGGACGCGATCTGCTGGCGCTGCCGGCAGGTGATCCGGGCCGGGCCATTATCAAACCGTCAGGTACCGATCAGACAGTGGCGATCATCGAAGGCGATATGATTCTGAGCCAGGTGCCGGGTGCTGCGCCCAAGTTGGAGCGGATTGATCTCGATCCGCGGCGGCCTCGGGTCGAGCCGCTGGATGACGCCGATGCTGCCAAGCGTTTGATGCATTCGATGCAGGCGTTTTTCCACGCCGGTATTACCGCGCTGCAGGACAACAAGGTCGGGCATAGCGATCAGCTGCACGATACGGTTGTTCAATAACATATTCAGTAAAGGGTTCCGAAATACCATCCAGTAAACTCACCAAACCCCGGTGTTGGGCATGGAAGCCCACGGTTCTGTCGGTGGCAACGCGGCGCCGTGCTGCAACAGTTCGATCGAGATGTTGTCCGGTGAGCGCACGAAAGCCATATTGCCATCGCGCGGTGGACGATTAATCGTGACCCCGGCGTCCATCAAACGCTGGCAGGTCTGGTAGATATTTTCGACGCGGAAGGCGAGGTGGCCAAAATTGCGACCGCCATCGTATTCGTGTTCGTCCCAGTTGTAAGTCAGCTCGATAAGCGGTGATTTGTGTTCCAGCGCCGTGACCACATTGCCCGGTGCTGCCAGAAATACCAGCGTAAAACGTCCCGCCGTGTTGTCCCTGCGTGTGACTTCGACCAGGCCGAGTTTGGAGCAGTAAAAATCGAGGGCTTTATTGAGGTCGC
>JBEVMI010000046.1:0-3128 GCA_040508685.1 Spongiibacteraceae bacterium | reverse complement strand
GCGATACCGATGCTGGTGCTGAGAAATACCTCGCGACCGACCAGCCAGAACGGCTGCGCCAGCGCCTGCATGATTTTCTCGGAGACACTGGTGGCGGCGCTGATGGCACGGGCGCGGCTGGGCAGGTCGCCGATGATGATGGTGAATTCATCGCCTCCCATGCGCGCCACCGTGTCGTCGGCGCGCACACATTGCTGGAGCCGGTCGGCGACCTGCTTCAGCAGTTGCTCACCGACGCCGTGCCCCATCGAGTCGTTCACCTCCTTGAAACGATCGAGATCGAGGAACAGCAGCGCCACCAGCCGGTTGCCGCGTTGCGCGCGCTGCATCTCCTGCTGCAGGCGGTCGTTGAACAGGCTGCGATTCGGCAGTGCCGTCAGCGGGTCGTAATAGGCGAGGTGGCGGATGCGCTCCTCGCTGCTTTTGCTTTCGGTGATGTCGCGAAACGACGTAATCAAACCTTGAATCCCTCCGCTGCCGTCGCGCACCGCGCTGATGCTGACGGACGCTGGAAACAACGTGCCGTCGCGGCGGCGGTTCAGCAGCTCGCCTTGCCAGTGGCCACCTTCGTCCAGGCGCGGACTGATCCGCGCGAACAGGGTTTCCTCATCGAGCCCGGAACGCAGCAACGAGGGTTTTTTGCCGATCACCTCATCCGCGTCGTAGCCCGTCACTTCGGTAAACGCGCGATTGACGCGCACAATCAGCCCGTTCGGATCGGTGATCAGAATGCCTTCGAGGCTATTGGCGAAGACCTGTGCGATCAGGTTCAGCTCGCGCTCGGTATGCAGCTGCTCTTCGACATCGCGCAACAACCCCAGCGCAAAAGTTTTTGCCGCCACGCCGTGGCCGGCTGGGACGATCAGCCAGCGCGCCGAAAAACGCCGCCAGTTGCCGTCGCGCTGGCGCAGGATCAGCGGCCGGTCGCCGATCTGGCCGGCGGCGTGCAGCGCCAGTTTCATGCGCACGTAATCGGCGGTGAGGCCGCAGTCCGGGTGCACGCGCTCCAGCAGCCACGCGAGATCGGGCCGCTCGGAAGCGTCGTAACCGAGCCTGGACAGCAGGTTGTCGCTGAAATAGCGCACCTCATACTGGACGATATCCAGCACGATCACGCCTTCGGGAATCGCCTGCAAAATACCGGCGAGAAAGGCACTGTCGCCAAGTACCGGGGAGTTGTCGGGATATTCAGGATTCATTGATGAATTCAGTTAAAATCGCGGCCTTATCGGCATGGCGGGCGGCCGTCGATTGTAAATGCCCACCGCCACCGGGACGTTTTTCATCATTCAGGAGTTCGAGAACGGCATGGCTCAATACGTCTACACCATGAATCGCGTGAGCAAGATCGTGCCGCCAAAGCGCGAAATTCTCACGGATATTTCCCTGTCGTTTTTTCCGGGCGCCAAGATCGGCGTGCTCGGTCTCAACGGTTCCGGCAAGTCCACCCTGCTCCGGATCATGGCCGGACTGGATACGGAGATCAATGGCGAGGCCCGCCCTCAGCCGGGCATCAAGATAGGCTATTTGCCGCAGGAACCCCAACTCGATCCCAATAAAGATGTGCGCGGCAACGTCGAAGAAGGCGTCGCTGATGCGATCAATGCCCTGGCCGAACTGGAAAAGGTGTACGCCGATTACGCCGAAGCCGACGCCGATTTCGACGCCCTCGCGAAAAAGCAGGAACAACTCGAAAACATCATCGCGGCGCTGGATGCGCACAATCTCGACCACAAACTCGAAGTCGCCGCCGACGCGCTGCGACTGCCACCCTGGGACGCCGACGTCACCAAAATCTCCGGTGGTGAACGCCGCCGCGTCGCACTGTGCCGCTTGATGCTGTCGAATCCCGACATGCTGCTGCTCGACGAGCCGACCAACCACCTGGATGCAGAATCGGTGGCGTGGCTCGAACACTTCCTCTGCGAATTTCCGGGCACCGTGGTCGCGATCACCCACGATCGTTACTTCCTCGACAACGCCGCCAGCTGGATTCTCGAACTCGACCGCGGGCGCGGCATTCCCTTCGAAGGCAATTATTCGACCTGGCTGGAAGCGCGCGAACAGCGCCTCGAACGCGAACAGAAACAGGAATCCGCCCACGTCAAAGCGATGAAATCCGAACTGGACTGGGTACGCCAGAATGCCAAGGGCCGCCAGGCCAAAAGCAAGGCGCGTTTGTCCCGCTTCGAAGAAATGCAGTCGCAGGAATTCCAGACCCGCAACGAAACCAACGAAATCTACATCCCGCCGGGACCGCGTCTGGGCGATGTCGTGATCGAAGTCGACAACATCAGTAAAGCGTTCGGCGATCGCATGCTGTTTGAAAACCTCAGCTTCACCGTACCGAAAGGCGCCATCGTCGGCGTTATCGGCGGCAACGGCGCCGGTAAATCGACATTGTTCCGCATGATCGCGGGCCAGGACACGCCCGACAATGGCAGCGTGCGTGTCGGCGAGACCGTGCAGATCGCGTATGTCGAGCAGATGCGCGACAAACTCGACGGCAAAAAAACCGTGTGGGAACTGATTTCGGATGGCAACGACATTCTGAAAATCGGCAACTACGAAGTACCGTCGCGCGCCTATATCGGCCGCTTCAACTTCAAGGGCTCGGATCAGCAGAAACGCGTCGGCGAATTGTCGGGCGGTGAACGCGGTCGCCTGCAGCTGGCGATGACGCTGAAAGAAGGCGGCAATCTGCTGCTGCTCGATGAACCGTCCAACGACCTCGACGTGGAAACCCTGCGTGCGCTGGAAGAGGCGCTGCTGGCCTTCCCCGGCAATGCGATGGTGATTTCGCACGATCGCTGGTTCCTCGATCGCATAGCTACCCACATCCTCGCCTACGAGGGCGATTCGGAAGTGGTGTTCTTCGAGGGCAACTTCAGTGAATACCATGCCGATTTCATCAAACGCAAAGGCGAAAACTCGACGCCGCAGCGGATGAAATACAAACGCCTGAAATAGAAATCGGCACGGACAGCCTCCCCGATGCAATACGGGAGGTGCGGCAAAGCGGCGGCGGAGTCAGCGCGACTGGCATAGCCCCCTCCGCTTCGCTACGCTCAGCACCTCCCCAACTGCGCAGGGGAGGCCTCATTTCCATAACGATAAGGTTTCCGACC
>JBEVMI010000461.1:0-7254 GCA_040508685.1 Spongiibacteraceae bacterium | reverse complement strand
AGCGGGCGGTGGGCCGGCAACAGCAGTCCATATCGCTTGGCAGGTGAGTGCGTGTCGTCGAGATAAATTAATCAATCCAGCGCAAACCCATTTGCAGCGTCACGTCCGGCGCAGTATCCACAGCCAGATCCTCGCCGACGCCGATATCGAGCAGCCAGTGCGGCGCCAGTCGCGCGGTGCCCCCGATCACCAGCAGGATCGAATCGTTGCCGAGCGCCCGCACCGCGCTGCGATAAAACGCCTGATGCATATCCAGCTGCAATTTCAGCGCGAGCACTTCATGGTCCAACCAGGAAACCGGCCAGCTGATACCTGCACCGGCGTGCCAGATGTAATCGCGCTGCATAGCCGGCAACACATCGCCGGCGGGCAGCCACAACACTCCTGCGTTGGCGTAACCACTGAGCGTGCTGCCCCAGAGATTTTGCGTGGTCGCGGCCAGCGTCAGATCGGTCGCCGCGGTGCCGTCGCCGGTCAAACGTTCGGCATCACCGGTGGGCAGCTTGATGGTAGCGGCCATCGCCACGGTGGTATCACCGCCGCGCCACAACTGATACGCCGCCTGAATTTCCGCATCGCCAATACCGGATTCGCGCTCGTGCAGATCGACCTCGACGACGCCGCCCCGGCGATAGCGATAGTCGAGACGATTGCGTGCGGCATCGGGACGACCGCCGTCGGGCAGGCCCCAGAAGTCGTGCCAGCCTTCGATAAAACTGTCGAGATTGCCCCCGCTGTGCTGCAACACGGGCAGCGTGTAACCGACCTCCCAGCCATTGCCCAGCCCCGCGCGCCAGCCGAGTTCCAGGCGCTGGGTTTCACCGTCGAGCACCATCAACTCAGTGCCCGACTGCGCGTCGACAAAGTTATTGGCGACATCGAAAACGAGCCGGGTTTCAGTTTGTCCGGGCGCCAGCAGCTCACCGCTGCGCGGCGCGGGCAGTCCATGCACCTGCGAAAACGGGCTGCGATCGCCCAGTGTCAGCGGTTGATCGAGATGCCCCGCCCACCCCGCAGCGCCGAATACGCAACCCGCGCCCACGCTTACACAGCGCGTAATGCAACCTCTCCAACAACTACGCCATCGCATGCACACCCCCTCGACCAGCGCGGAAGTATAGCCAGCCCACTGCATGCCGGCAGACAGAGGGAATCGCGTTGGTCGCGCACCATTACACCGCTATAATCGCCGCCTTTGTTCCCTTTAACTAACAACTGTCGACGGACCCTCTCATGCGCATCACGGCATTGGTATTTATTGTTGCCCTTGGCTGCGGGCTCGCTGGATGCGGACAAAAAGGACCACTCTATTTGCCGAGCGATCCCAATCCGCCGGCCGCACCGCGCTGATCCCGCTCGCACCCGCCACACCGCTTTGCTTATGGATTTTTTGATGACCCCTTTCAATTATCGCGACCACCAGCTGTTCGCCGAAGATGTCTGCGTATCCATGCTGGCCGCCACATATGGCACGCCGCTGTACGTGTACTCGCGCGCCCATCTGGAAAATCGGTTTCGTTCCTACACTGACGCCCTCGCCGGCCGCAAACATCTGGTCTGCTACGCGGTGAAAGCCAACTCCAATATCGCCGTACTGAATGTACTGGCGCGGCTCGGCGCCGGTTTCGATATCGTTTCGGTGGGCGAGCTGGAGCGCGTGCTCGCGGCTGGCGGTGCGCCCGATAAAATCGTTTTTTCCGGCGTCGGCAAAACCGCGGCGGAAATGCAGCGCGCACTGGAAATCGGTATTCATTGTTTCAACGTTGAAAGTGCGGAAGAACTCGAACGTCTCGCCGAGGTCGCGAAAGCTCTCGGCAAAATCGCGCCGATTTCGCTGCGGGTAAATCCCGACGTCGATGCCAAAACCCATCCGTATATTTCCACCGGCCTCAAACAAAATAAATTTGGCATCGCGATCGACGACGCGCACGCGGTTTATCGCCGCGCCAGCACGCTGCCGCAACTCGCGATCAAAGGCGTCGACTGCCATATCGGCTCACAGCTCACCGACACCTCGCCGTTTCTCGATGCCCTGCAACGCGTACTGGGACTGATCGATGCGCTCGCGGCCGACGGCATCGCGATTGAACACCTCGACCTCGGCGGCGGCCTCGGCGTGCGCTACCGCGATGAAGATCCACCGGAGCCGGCGGCCTACATGCAACAGGTGTTGGCCGCGGTCGGCGACCGCACGTTGACGCTGGTGTTCGAGCCGGGGCGTTCGATCGTCGCCAACGCCGGCATTCTCGTCACCGCGGTCGAATATCTGAAACCCGGCAGCGAAAAAAACTTCTGCATCGTCGACGCCGCGATGAACGATCTGATTCGCCCGGCGCTGTATGAAGCGTGGATGGATATCTGCCCGGTGCAACGGCGCGCCAATGCTAAAACCCGCATCTTCGACGTGGTCGGGCCGGTCTGCGAAACCGGCGATTTTCTCGGCCGCGATCGCGATCTCAACGTCGAGCCCGGCGATCTGCTGGCGGTAATGTCGGCGGGCGCGTATGGCTTTGGCATGAGTTCCAATTACAATAGCCGCTCGCGCGCCGCCGAGGTCCTGGTCGACCACGACCGTTTCCACCTGGTGCGTGCACGCGAAACCATCGCCGACCAAATGCGGGGCGAATCCCTGTTGCCGTAAGCCCTGTCTTACTCGCAGCCCCGCAGCACTGCACAACACCATACGCGCATGCGGCGAAGCGCCTGAGAGACATTCCGATGCTGTTACGTTTCACCAAAATGCACGGCTGCGGCAACGATTTCGTTGTACTCGATCTGATCACGCAGAAGTTCGCGCCGAAACCTCACCATATTCGCAAGCTGGCCGATCGCCATTTCGGCGTCGGCTGCGATCAGGTGTTGCTGGTGGAAACACCGAGCCAGCCCGACGTCGATTTTCGCTACCGAATTTTCAACGCCGACGGCGGCGAGGTCGAACAATGCGGCAACGGCGCGCGCTGTTTCGCCAAATACGTCATCGATAAACGCCTGACCGGCAAGGACCGCATCCGCGTCGAGACCAACACGGGCATCATCGAACTGCAGGTCAAAAAAAACCGGCAGGTCGAAGTGAATATGGGCGTGCCGATTCTGGAGCCGAAAGACATCCCGTTCGACGCCCCAGAACGCGCCGTGTTGTATGCGCTCGAGGTCGACGGCAAAAGCTACGACATCGGCGCCGTGTCGATGGGCAACCCGCACGCGGTATTGCAGGTCGCCCATGTGAAATCGGCGCCGGTGACGACGCTCGGCGCCACCCTCGAAACCCATCCGCGGTTTCCGAATCGCGTCAACGTCGGCTTCATGCAGATCGTGTCGCGCAGCGAAATCAATTTGCGCGTGTTCGAACGCGGCGTCGGTGAAACGCTGGCCTGCGGTACCGGTGCCTGTGCGGCGATGGTTCACGCGCGCCTGCGCGATCTGGTCGACAGTGTCGTGCAGGTCAATCTGCCCGGCGGCGATCTCAGCATCGAGTGGCAGGGCGAAGGTCAGCCCGTTATGATGACCGGGCCCGCGGCGTCCGTATTCGAAGGGCAAATCCAGATTTAAATTCCGCAGAACAGGGCGCTGCAAGCGGCGCCCCTACGCTGTTCCGCGCTGTAGGGGCGTCACTTGCAGCGCTCTGTGCAAGCCCCACCATTTGCTGAAGATTAAACATGGAAAATTACGATAAACCTTCGATAACGGATATCAGCGCCGATCAGGTCGCCGCCTACCTGAAATTGCATCCGGATTTTTTTCTGAAGCGCGACGATCTGCTGACTGAAATTGAAGTCGCGCATCCCGCTGGCGGCGCGGTGTCGCTGCTGGAGCGCCAGGTGTCGGTGTTGCGCGAACGCAGCGTCGATCTGCGGCATCGCCTGAACAGCCTGCTCGATAATGCGCGCACCAACGATCACCTGTTTGAACAAACCAAACAATTGGTGCTGCAGCTGCTCGAAGCACAGTCGCTGGATCATATTGTCGATACCTTTACGCGCAGTCTCGAACAGGATTTTCAAATCGATTTCGCCAGCGTCGTGCTGATCGGCAACCCGACGCAACATCGCGGCTTGCGCGCGCGTCTGGTGACCTTCGCCGACGCACGCATTCATATCGACAGCATTCTGAAAAGCAGCAAGGCCGTGTGCGGCGTGTTGCGCCCCGAAGAAGTGAAATTTTTATTTCCCGAACACAGCCGTCAGATTGGCTCCGCCGCGGTGATTCCGCTGCACCACGGCCAACCGCTGGGCGTGCTCGCCATCGCCAGCACCGACCCGCATTATTTTCGCTCCAGCATGGGTACGCTGTTTCTCGGTTATATCGCCGAGGTGATCGACCGGCTGCTGCCCAAATACCTGAAAAGCGGCGTTTAGGGAGCGGGGCAAATATGTCGAATGCCCCTGACTCAACAACCGCTACTCGCGCCTCAGGTCCTGCCGACGACACCGACCGCCCCGCCGACCCCATCGCAGCCTTGTGCGAAATTTTTTTACACAACCTCGCGCAGATACGCCGCCTGTCGCCGCACACCGTCGCCGGCTACCGGCACGACCTCGCATTGTTTTGTGAATTTTGCCGCACCCATAATCTCGATGATGTAACCCGCGTACACGGCGCCGATATCCGCGGCTGGATTCGGCAACTGCATCACCGCGGGCTAAAACCGAAAAGCATTCAGCGGGCGTTATCCGCGTTGCGCAGCTTTTATAAAGCGTTGTATCGCGACGGCACCGTTACCGGTAATCCGGCCACCGGCGTCAGCGCGCCGAAAGTAGCGCGGCGTTTGCCAGTGACACTCGATGCCGATCAAACGCAGCAACTCCTGAATAGTCATGAGGCGACGGGCGACGACTGGTTGCTGGTGCGCGATCAGGCGATCATGGAATTGTTTTATTCATCGGGATTGCGTCTCGCCGAACTGGCGGCGATGAATAACGGCGACATCGATTTTAGCGAGGGTTTTGTCACGGTCACCGGCAAGGGCAATAAAACCCGCAGAGTTCCGCTTGGACGTATCGCCAGTAGCGCATTGCAAACGTGGCTGCAACAGCGCGCGTTATTGCGGACCGATGACGATGCGCTGTTTGTCAGCAACCGTGGCAGCCGCATCAGCCATCGCAGCATTCAAGCGCGGCTGGCACAGCACGCGCTCACACGCGGCCTGCCACAACACGTCCACCCCCACATGCTGCGGCACGCGTTTGCAACCCACGTACTCGAATCCAGCGGCGATCTGCGCGCAGTGCAGGAAATGCTCGGACACGCCAACTTGACGACCACCCAGATTTATACGCATCTGGATTTCCAGCATCTGTCCAAAGTCTACGACAGCGCCCACCCGCGCGCGTCGCGGCAAAAGGATGGCGCCAAAAAAATCGGCAGCGATGACAGCGCACCATGAATATCCGCCTGCTCACCTTCGACCTCGACGATACGCTGTGGGATTTGCGGCCGGTATTGCTGCGCGCAGACCAGCTCGCCTTCGAGTGGCTGTCGAACCACGCTCCCGCGCTCGGCGAATTGTTTTCCGTGGAGTCGTTCCGACAGGCGCGCCTGCAAATCGCCAGCGCCCGCCCGGATCTCGGCCACCGCGTTTCGGAGTTACGTTTGTATGCGCAAACCGAAGCCTTGAAACAGGCCGGGTACGCCGAGAGTGAAGCGCAGCGACTGTCCGCACAGGCTTTTGAAATCTTCATGCAGGCGCGCCACGACATCCATTTTTTCGATGCAGCGCTCGATGTGCTGGCCGAATTGCGGCGCGATTATTTACTCGGCGCCATCACCAACGGCAATGCCTCGCCGTCGCGACTCGGGCTCGATCACCTGTTTGCTTTTACGATTACCAGCGAAGAACTATCACACCCCAAACCGCACGCCATACCGTTTCAGGCCGCACTACAACGCGCACGGTGCGACGCGAGGCAAGCGATTCATATTGGCGATCATGTCGATCACGATATGCGCGGTGCAACCGCGGCGGGGATGTTTACGATCTGGATCAATCGGGCGGGAGAGATGTGGCCGGGCAATGATTTGCCGAACGCAGACATACAGCATCTGGCGCAATTGCCAGACGCCGTACGCGCCATAGAAGAACTGTCAGAACAATCCAGATAAGCCCGGCTAGATAGGCCGGCTGCCGTATTCGGATTCGGGCTTGCGCGGCGGATCGGCGGTCACGTTGGGGTCGATCTCCTTGATCTGGCCGCCGCGCGCAAGAAAATCCTCGATCTGTCGCGACATTTCATCGCGCAGTCCTTGTCGTGAAGACACGGTGCGCTCCTCCGGCACATCCTCGCCGCTTTTGGGTGCCGGGCCACTGTTGCTGCCGCGCGCCTCTACCTCAGCCTCTTCCTCGGGTTCTTCACGATCGGCGCCGTCATCGGTGCCTTCTGCTTCGACTTCGTCCATGTCTTCGTCTTCGTCGTACTGGTTGCCCATCGAATTAACCCTTGTAATGCTAGAGTCCGATGTGTGATCTCAATTTACGTTCGATGGCGGCAAAAGAAGCCCGCGAACGGATTGTGTAGCCACGCATCTGTAATAAATATGTTGCAGTCGCGTTTGCCCAGTTGCTGTGCAGGTGTCGAGCTGCCTATTTATAGATCAAGGTGCCAGTGATGCAACTGCGCCAGAACGAAAATATTTAGAATTTTTCGTTCTGTCTTTTTTGCATCTCATCACTGCCTGGTTTTGCGGGCGGCATTCTAACGGCTTTTTGACAATGTTCGCGATCCCGATTTTTGACGCATGCCACTTCTTCAACGCCGACATTACCGGCTGCCCACTGACGATCGCCGCCAGCAGCTGTCTGACCGGCGCGGCGGTGCGTTATGACGGTGCCAGCAAGGATTTTGGCCCTCTACACGCGTGGCCGGCGGCGCAAATTCGCACTCTGCCGATCTGCCCGGAAGTCGGGGCCGGCTTGACGGTACCGCGACCGCCCGTGCAACTGGTCGCCACCAATCGACGGGCGGCACCGCGGGCGCGCGGGCGCGATATCAAAACCCTCGATGTGACGACAGCGCTGGAGCAGTTCGCGCACACATCGCTGCAACAACTGCGGGCGGAGTCCACGCTGTGCGGTTATATCTGGAAAAGCCGCTCGCCATCCTGTGGGCTCGGCTCGACGCCGTTATTCAACGATACCGACACTCAGATCGATGTCGTCAGCGGAATTCAGGCCCACCATATCGTCACAGCGCTGCCCTGGCTCGCTCATATCGAAGAGACGCAGTTGCTGGCACCGACTGTGGCCGCACGTTTTCTGCT
>JBEVMI010000443.1:0-3252 GCA_040508685.1 Spongiibacteraceae bacterium | reverse complement strand
TCCATTTAGTCACGAACAACCATTCTGCCCAGACCGATGCCTACTTCGTAAAGTGGATACGTTCACCATCGAGGGACGCATTGATAGTGTCGCCCGGCATGAATTTGCCCTGCAGAATTTCCTGCGCCAGCGGATTCTCTAGATATTGCTGAATAGCGCGTTTTAACGGCCGCGCGCCATACACCGGATCGAACCCCACTTCCGCGAGTTTATCCATCACCGGATCGCCAACCTCAAAACCCAGCTCGCGATCGCGCAGACGATTGCGCAACAAACCCAGCTGGATTTCGGCGATGCCGCGAATCTGCGTTTTCGCGAGCGGATGAAACACCACGGTCTCGTCGATACGATTGATGAACTCCGGGCGGAAATGTCCGCCGACCACCTCCATCACCGCCATCTTCATCGCCTCGTAGTTATGCTCGCCGGCAAGCCGCTGAATAATGTCAGAACCCAAATTCGACGTCATCACGATCACGGTATTGCGGAAATCGACCGTGCGGCCCTGGCCGTCGGTCAGACGACCATCTTCGAGCACCTGCAATAAAACATTGAACACATCCGGATGGGCTTTTTCGACCTCGTCGAGCAGCAGCAGCGAATACGGCCGGCGTCGCACCGCTTCGGTCAGATAACCACCCTCTTCGTAACCGACATAACCCGGTGGCGCGCCAATCAGACGTGCGACCGAATGTTTTTCCATGAACTCCGACATATCGATGCGCACCATCGCATCAGAACTGTCGAACAGGAATTCGGCGAGCGCCTTGCACAGCTCGGTTTTACCGACACCGGTAGGACCGAGAAACAGGAAACTGCCATTGGGCCGATTCGGATCCGACAAACCCGCGCGCGAACGTCGCACGGCGTTGGCCACCGCGGTCACCGCCTCCTCCTGACCGATCACGCGCTTGTGCAGATCGTCTTCCATGCGCAGCAATTTTTCGCGCTCGCCCTCCAGCATTTTGGAAACCGGAATCCCGGTCCAGCGCGACACCACCTCGGCGACTTCTTCCTCGGTGACTTTGTTGCGCAACAATTTCATATCGAGCATTTCGACATGGCTGGCCAGGTCGAGCTGTTTTTCCAGCTCGGGGATCACGCCGTATTGCAGCTCCGACATCCGCGTCAGATCGCCGGCGCGGCGCGCGGCCTCAAGATCGAGGCGCGCCTGCTCCAGATCGCTTTTGATTTTTTGCGAACCCTGCAATGCGGCCTTTTCCGCCTTCCAGATTTCGTCGAGGTTGGCAAACTCGCGCTCCACCTTGACGATTTCGCTGCTCAGTAGTTCGACCTGCTTTTTCGCTGCCTCGTCGGTGTCTTTCTTGACGGCTTCGCGCTGGATTTTCAGCTGGATCAAACGCCGCTCCAGACGATCCATCTCCTCTGGTTTGGAATCGATTTCCATGCGGATGCGCGACGCGGCCTCGTCGATCAGATCGATGGCTTTGTCGGGCAATTGCCGATCGGTGATGTAACGCTGCGACAATTTCGCGGCGGCGATAATGGCGCTGTCGGTGATATCGACGCCGTGGTGAACTTCGTAACGCTCCTTGAGGCCGCGCAGGATCGCGATCGTGTCCTCTTCGCTCGGCTCTTCGACCAGCACTTTCTGAAAACGCCGTTCGAGCGCCGCATCTTTTTCGATGAACTGGCGATATTCATTGAGCGTGGTGGCGCCGACGCAATGCAACTCGCCGCGCGCCAGTGCCGGCTTCAGCATATTGCCGGCGTCCATCGCGCCCTCTGCTTTGCCGGCACCGACCATGGTGTGCTATTCATCGATAAACAGAATGATGCGACCTTCCTGCTTCGATAATTCGTTGAGCACGGATTTCAGTCGCTCCTCGAATTCGCCGCGGAATTTCGCGCCGGCGAGCAGCGAGCCGAAATCGAGCGAGAGCAGGCGTTTGTCTTTCAGGCCCTCCGGCACTTCGCCGTTGATGATGCGCTGTGCGAGGCCTTCGACAATCGCCGTTTTGCCGACACCGGGCTCACCGATCAACACCGGATTGTTTTTAGTGCGACGCTGCAGCACCTGAATCGTGCGGCGAATTTCATCGTCGCGACCGATCACCGGATCGAGTTTGCCGTCTTCTGCCTGTTTGGTCAGATCGATGGTGTATTTGTCGAGTGCCTGGCGATTGCCTTCGGCTTCGGGATTGTCGACGGAATCACCGCCGCGCACTTTTTCAATCGCCGCTGCGAGCCTGTCTTTGGTGACGCCGGCTTCTTTAAGCAGATTAGTAGCCGCGCTGCTGATATCGAACAGTGCGAGCACCGCCAGCTCGCTGGAGATGTAGGCGTCGTTTTTCTGCTGTGCGAGTTTGTCCGCAATATTCAGCGCGCGGCCGAGATCGTTCGACATGTGGATGTCGCCGGTCGTGCCTTCGACGCGCGGCAGACGTTCGATCGCGCCGGCGACGGCCTGCTTGAGCCGCGAAATATTGGCGCCCGCCTGCTGCAACAGCGGTCGCACCGAGCCACCCTGCTGATCGAGTAGCGCCGATAGCAGATGCAGCGGTTCGAGAAAATTGTGGTCGCGCCCCAGCGCCAGCGATTGCGCATCGGCTAGTGCGGTTTGCAGTTGATTGGTAAAACGGTCGATACGCATGGATAAGCCTCGTCGATCAGCCGGCATTTGGGTCGGCTTTGCATGGCTATCTAAATTGGGCTGGGCCCGTCGAATTCAAGCGCTGTTTGCACGGAAGAAGCATGAATCAAACATCGGCAGTGGTTGGCATGATGTAGATCAAAGAAGCCATGCGTCCCGTGATGCCATCGCGGCGAAAGGAATAAAAATGCGTGGCATCGGTTACGGTATCGAGACCACCACCATAGATGGCCGTCACCCCGGCCCGCTGCAGACGCAACCGTGCGAGCGCATAGATATCGGCGAGATGGTGATGGGCTCTCGCGCTCGGACGAAAACAGGCGGCAGTGGCCTCGCGATCGGCGCCGATGTTGCCCACCTCGTCAAGAAAGGCCGCTCGCACCTCCGCCCCAACCTCAAACTGGTCCGGGCCGATGGCGGGGCCGAGCCACGCCAGCAGGAACTGCCCGGGAACAAATGCGGCCACCGTTTGCTCGATCACACCGGCACAGAGTCCGCGCCACCCGGCATGCGCCGCCGCGACTTGCGAGCCGTCGCGATTGCACAGTAACACCGGCAGGCAGTCGGCAGTCATCACTGCGCAGCCCAGCCCAAAGGTGCGCGTGTATTGCGCATCGGCCTGCGGATGGCGTCCGACC
>JBEVMI010000367.1:0-7243 GCA_040508685.1 Spongiibacteraceae bacterium | reverse complement strand
GATTTCGCGCCGATGGTGCTGTCGCTCCAGCCCGGCATTTCTTCATATACCGGCACCAGACCTTCGCAGTCCTCTGCATCGACCGGCGCAGGTACGGCATTGCCATTGCGATCGGTGTAATCAATGCAGATTTTGACGATATCAAGACCGTCGAGCACGTCGAGTTTGGTGATGCACAACCCGGAGATGCTGTTGATGCGCACGGCCTGACGCAGCGCCATCGCGTCGAACCAGCCACAGCGGCGCGCGCGGCCGGTGGTGGAACCAAACTCGTTGCCTTTTTCGGCGAGGTGTTTGCCGACGTTGTCGAACAGCTCGGTCGGGAACGGGCCGCCGCCAACACGCGTCGTATACGCTTTGGTAATACCGAGTACGTAGTCGAGATAGAGCGGGCCGAAACCGCTACCGGTCGCGGTGCCGCCGGCGGTGGTATTCGATGAAGTCACGAACGGGTAGGTGCCGTGGTCGATATCGAGCAGCGAACCCTGCGCACCCTCGAACATGATGCGTTTGCCCTGCTCGCGATAGCGGTGCAGCAGGCTGGTGACGTCGGCGATCATCGGTTTGATCTGTTCGGCCTGCAACAGCGCGGTGTCGAGCACCTGCTGGAAGTCCGGCGCTGGCACTTTGTAATAATTCGTCAGCACGAAGCTGTGGAAATCCATCACTTCACGCAGTTTTTCCGCGAAGCGGTCGGGGCAGACGAGATCGCCAAGACGCACGCTGCGGCGCGCCACTTTATCTTCATACGCCGGGCCGATGCCGCGCCCAGTGGTGCCGATCGCGGCGGCGCCGCGTTTGAGTTCGCGCGCCTGATCGAGCGCGGCGTGATACGGCAGGATCAGCGGGCACGCCGAACTGATGCGCAGGCGCTCGCGCACCGGCACGCCGCTGGCTTCGAGGCCAGCCATTTCCTTCAGCAGCGCGTCGGGCGACAACACCACGCCGTTGCCGATCAGGCACAGCACATTGGCGCGCAGGATACCCGACGGGATCAGATGCAGAACGGTTTTCTTGCCTTCGATGACGAGCGTGTGGCCGGCGTTGTGACCGCCCTGAAACCGCACCACGGCATCGGCCTGATCGGTCAACAGATCGACGATCTTGCCCTTGCCTTCGTCACCCCATTGTGTGCCCAGCACTACCACGTTCTTGTTCATTGCCACTCTCGATAATTCACGTACACGATGTTGCGAATTCGCTTGGTTGAGGGTTACAGCGGTGCGATTTGCCAGCGGCCGTCGCGCAGCACCAATTGCCGGTCGCAGCCTGTCGGTTGTGGTTGTCCAGGCAGCGCGCTGACGACACGCTCGCCGCCTTCGCGCAGGGACTGCATGACCTGCCACAACGCAAGATCGTCGCTGGTTGGTGCGAGAATTCCGCTGACCGGCATTTCGTCATCAGCACTGAGTGTGATCAGCGTTTTCAGATCGGTGCTGAAACCGGTCGCCGGCCGCGCGCGGCCGAAGACCTCGCCGCTATGGTCGGAGCGGCCGCCGTTCGCAACCGCCTGTCCCCAGCCTGCCAACAGTGCCGCGAACACCAGGCCGGTGTGGTAGTGATAGCCGCGCAGCTCACCGAGATCAAAATACAGATTCACTTCCGGCATGCGTGCACGCACACCTTCGGCCACCGCGACCAGCTCGTCGATCGCCGCGGCAACTTCCATCGGCGCGCCGGCCAGACGCGTGCGCGCGGCCGCCAAAACTTCGATACCACCCTGCAATTCGCTGAGCGCATTGAGCCACCCGCGCAAAACCACATCGGCGACGGCGCGCTCCAGAATCGCAGCGACATCGACCGGCGCCTTACGCTGCAGGGCGTCGAACAACTCGGCTTCATCGTCGCGATTGAGATCAGCGAGTGCAATCAGCGCGCGATAGATGCCGACATGACCCAGATCCAGCGTGATGCCACTGAGACCGGCGACGCGCAAGGTCTCCAGCATCAGCAATACCACTTCGCGGTCCGACACGAGACCGGCGTCGCCATAAAGCTCGGCGCCGATCTGGATCGGCGAGCGCGATGCCAGCAGCGATTTCGACCGCGTATGCAGCACACTGCCGGCATAACACAGACGCACCGGCCCCTCGAGGCGCAGACTGTGCGCATCGATACGCGCCACCTGCGGCGTGATATCGGCGCGAATACCGAGACTGCGGCCGGTGAGCTGGTCGGTGACCTTGAAGGTCATCAGGTCGAGATCGCTGCCGAGGCCGACCAACAACGAATCCGTAAACTCCAGCAACGGCGGCATTACCAGTTCGTAACCCCAGCCGGCAAACAAGTCGAGCAGGCGCCGCCGCAGCCGTTCGGCACGTTCGGCGCGACCGGGCAGCAACTCTTCAACACCATCCGGCAATAACCAACGGTCGGCAACGGTCATGGGTCCGCTTGCGCCTCTGTTTAGATCTGATGAACTGACAACAAAAATGGTAGGGATTGGGTCGGCTTGCGCCCTTACGCCGTGTCGCCACCGCGCCAACTGCGGGCCTGTGACATCAACGCGGCTGACGCCCGCAAAAGCTGCGCCCACAAAAAACCCGAACTGGTCACCCAGCCCGGGTGCGCGATGATACCACAGGACGCCGCCGCGACCTTGTTTTTGCTACGACAGGAAAAGCCCTTAGCGGCCGCCGCGCGGATTGTTCAGATACTTGAAGAAATCGCTTTTGGGGTCGACCAGCATGACGTCGCTGCGGCTGTCGAAACTGTTGCGATACGCATTCAGGCTGCGCACAAAACTGTAGAACTCCGCATCCTTGCCGTAGGCCGACGCATAAATCGCGGCGGCTTTGGCATCGCCCTCACCCTTGAGCCGTTCGGCGTCGCGATAGGCATTCGACTCAATCACGACTTTTTCACGATCAGCCGCGGCACGAATAAATTCGGCCTGCTCGGCACCGGTCGAACGGTATTCGCGCGCTTCGCGGCCGCGTTCGGACGCCATTCGGTCGAATACTTTCTGGCTCACCGACTCCGGCAGGTCGATGCGCTTGACGCGCACGTCGACCACTACAATGCCGAACTCGGTCTGCGTAATTTCATTCAACTGCTTGGTCAGATCGACCATCATCTGATCGCGCGAACCGGATACGACCTCGTGCATCGTGCGCTCGCCGAACTGGTTGCGCAGACCGGTCTTGATCCGCTGCGTCAACCGCGACTGCGCAGTGATCTCGTCGCCGCCCGTCGAGGTGTAGAACTTGGAGGTGTCCTTGATCACCCACTTCGCGTAAAAATCCACGTCCAGTGGTTTTTTCTCTACGGTGAGAATTCGCTCCGGCGTCGCATCGAGGGTCATGATACGACCATCGAATTTGCGCACCTGATCGGCCCACGGCATTTTCGGATGCAAACCCACCGACACATCGGGATTGACCACTTCGCCGAAACGCAGGAGCACGGCGCGCTCGGTTTCCTTGACGATGTACAAACTGTTGCCAAGCAACAGCAACAACACCACCACGCCGATAATAATTCCCAGCAAACGGTTATTCATCTCAGCGTGCCTCCCCGCGAGTCCGCGTCGTATCGCGACGCAATGTCTGATTCGGATCGGCCAGCTGGGGCACTTCCTGCACGGTTACACCGCTGCTGCGATCAGCACTGTTGACGATTTTATCGAGCGGCAGATACAGCATGTTATTGCTGCCACTGACGTCTACCATCACCTTGCTGGTGTTGCCGAGCACGACCTGCATGGTTTCCAGATACAGGCGCTGGCGCGTCACTTCCGGAGCCTTGCGGTATTCGGTGAGCAAATTCTCGAAGCGGGCAGCTTCGCCCTCCGCTCTCGCTACCACTTGCTCGCGATAACCGTTGGCCTCTTCAATCTGCCGCTGCGCACGGCCCCTCGCCTCCGGAATGATTCCATTGGCATAGGTTTCGGCTTCGTTTTTCAGACGCTCGCGGTCTTCTTTCGCACGCGTGACGTCATCGAAGGCTTCCTGCACCTGCGCTGGCGCGTGCGCATTCTCGATGTTGACCTTCGCGATCAGAATGCCGGTTTGGTAGGCATCGAGGTATTGCTGCAGGCGCTGCTGCACTTCGACAGCAATCTGCTCGCGGCCTTCAGTGATGATCTGGCCCATCGCTGTACCACCGACAGCATGGCGGAGAGCGCTTTCCGTAGCTTGCTCAAGACTGCCTTCCGGAGATTTCACGCGCAGCACATATTTTTCCGGATCGGCGATCCGGTATTGCACGGAGATGGAGACGTCGACGATATTTTCGTCTTCGGTGAGCATGATTGACTTATGGCTCAGCGACTGCACCTTGGTCACATTGACCGGGTAGACCTGATCGATAAATTTCCAGTTCCAATGCAGGCCGGGCTTAACGACCTCATGGAAACGGCCGAGGCGCAGCACGACGGCGCGCTCCTGCTGATCGAGCTGATAAAACCCGAGGGCGCCGTAAATCATCAAGGCGCCTATGGCGATGACCGCAAGCAGGCCGCCGCCGGGAAGACTGACGCCGGAGCTACCACTGGAGTCACCATTCTTGCCACTGTTTTTCAGCCCAAAAATGCTATTGAGTTTGTCCTGCAGTTTTTTCAAGGCCTCGTCGAGATCTGGCGGACCTTTGTCGCCTCCGCCCCACGGGTCTTTCTGATTACCACCACCGGGCTCGTTCCAAGCCATGGCCTACTCCAACAGATGAATGCTCAAACAATGAGATACCGCGAAAAACGCGGCGGCAGTCTAACAATTTTTACTGCATAACGGCGCGCTTAGTGCGGGCGCAGCAACAACCCCGGGTCCAGCTGCTCATGGCTGGCGAGACGCTGAAAGTCGCTTTCGGACATACGGATGTTGAGCCGCGAGAATCCGTCGTCAAGTTGCTCCTCGGTCAGCACAGCACCAGCCGCATACAGGCGCGCGCGCAAGCGACCGGCATCGGCACCGATCACCAAATCACCGCAGGCAATATCACCACCCAACAGCTCACCAAGCGCCTGCGTCAACAATTCCTGGCCATTGCGCTCGCGCGCGGACAACCAGACACGTACCGGCCGACCGGATTCATCGCGGTCGATACGCGGCTCAATTTTTAACAGATCGATTTTGTTGTAGACATCGAGGCGCGGAATTTCCGCCGCACCGATTTCCGCCAGGACTTCCTCGACTTGGGCGATGTGCAGGTCGCGCTCATCCGTGGCCGCATCAATGACATGAATCAGCAAGTCGGCGGAAGCCGCCTCTTCCAGCGTCGCACGGAACGCATCGACCAGACGGTGCGGCAAATGCCGAATGAAACCCACCGTATCAGCCAACACGATGGCGCCCACATTCGGTACCGGCACCCGGCGCAACGTAGGATCAAGCGTCGCGAACAACTGATCAGCCGCGTAAACCTCGGCGTTGGTCATTACATTAAAGAGCGTTGACTTGCCGGCATTGGTATAACCGACCAGCGATACCGTCGGCAGCTGCGCGCGCTTGCGAGCACGGCGCCCCTGGGTCCGTTGTGCCCGGACTTTTTCCAGGCGCCGCTGCAGCATGCTGACACGATCCCGCAGCAGACGCCGATCGGTTTCCAGCTGGGTTTCGCCGGGGCCGCGCAGACCAATACCACCCTTTTGACGCTCAAGATGAGTCCAGCCACGCACCAGCCGCGTGGCCATATGCCCCAACTGGGCGAGTTCGACCTGGAGCTTGCCTTCGTGCGTGCGTGCGCGCTGCGCAAAGATATCGAGAATAAGGCCGGTGCGATCGAGCACGCGACATTGCAGCTCGCGTTCGATATTGCGCTCTTGGCTCGGGCTTAACGTGTGATTGAACAACACCAGTTCAGCGCCGTGCTCATGCACCGCACTGCGTACTTCTTCGAGCTTGCCGCTGCCGATAAATAGTCGCGAGTCCGGGGCCGGACGCTGTCCGTGGATGTACGCCACCGGCTCACCACCAGCGGAGCGAACAAGCTCTTCGAACTCGTGCGGGTCTTCGTTATCCGTGCGCCCGGTCAGCTCCAGATGGACCAGAACCGCGCGCTCCCCGGCATCGGGACGGTCAAAGAGCAAAGGCCAACCTCAATCAGGCGTCTTCGCCTTCTTCGCCTTCGCCTTGCGGGTTCTGCATAGGCAGACGCACCACACGGGACGGCACAACCGTGGAAATCGCGTGTTTGTATACCATCTGACTGACGGTATTTTTCAGCAGCACGACGAACTGGTCAAAGGATTCGATCTGACCCTGAAGCTTGATGCCGTTGACCAAATAAATGGACACCGGCACATGCTCCCGACGCAAAGTGTTCAGGAACGGGTCTTGCAAAAGTTGCCCTTTGTTGCTCACGATATTCTCCGTGTTCAAGGAAGAGTTAGAGGACCGAGAACCTTAACACAGGGTTTCCCCGCTGCAGCGCAGTGCTCAATGGCCTTGAAAAAATAACGTCTCTTGGATATGGGAACTTTGGGTTTCCGCTGCGCTCATCGGCGCCTCTTCATGAGGCGAATTGGCTTTACTTGTCTGCGTACGGATTGTGCGAAGACTTGAATTCGATGCGCAGCGGCGTGCCCACCAGATCGAATTCCTTGCGGAAACGTCCTTCCAGAAAGCGCTTGTACGCCTCGGTCACGTGCTCCAGCGAATTGCCGTGGATCACGATCACCGGCGGATTCATGCCGCCCTGGTGCGCATAGCGCAGTTTCGGGCGGAACATGCCAGCGCGCTGCGGCGACTGGAATTGCACCGCCTCCAGCAGCAGGCGGGTGAGCACCGGCGTCGACATCTTGCGGGTGGCCGATTTGTGCGCCTGGGCGATCGCCTGCCAGACCGGGCCGAGGCCCTGCCGCTTGATCGCCGAGATCAGATGCAGCGCCGCGAACTTCAGGAAAGGCAGCCGCGTCTCGATCTGGCGCTGCACCTGCTCCCGCTGGTAGCTGTCGACCGCGTCCCACTTGTTGACTGCGATCACCACGGCGCGGCCCGACTCGAGGATGTAGCCGGCGATGTGCGCGTCCTGGTCGGTCACGCCCTGCGTGGCATCGAGCAGCAGCAGCACGACGTTGGCCGACTCGATGGCCTGCAGCGTCTTCACCACCGAGAACTTCTCGATCGCCTCGAACACCTTGCCCTTGCGGCGCAGGCCGGCCGTGTCGATGAGTTCGAACCGCTGGCCGTTGCGCTCGAAGGGCACGGTGATCGCATCGCGCGTGGTGCCGGGCATGTCGAAGGCCACGAGCCGCTCCTCGCCCAGCCACGTGTTGATCAGCGTCGATTTGCCCACGTTCGGGCGC
>JBEVMI010000350.1:0-14901 GCA_040508685.1 Spongiibacteraceae bacterium | reverse complement strand
TAGCACGTACCCGACGCCGGGCCTGAATTATGTGAAGCCCGAGCCGTACGGAGTCGTCGCGTTGATTCTGACGTGGAACGCGCCGGTTTTTGGTTCGATGATGAAAGTCATTCCGGCACTCGCTGCGGGTAACTCAGTGGTGATCAAGTCCGCAGAGTTTTGCGCGTTTGGGGTGATGCTGTTTGTTGAACTGCTGGAACAAGCGGGCTTTCCCAAGGGTGTCATTAATCTGGTCTCGGGTGGCCCTGAAGCGGGTGCTGCGTTGGTTAGCCATACGGGTATCGACAAAATCAGTTTCACTGGCGGCATTCAAACGGCGCGCAAGATTGGCGTTTCTGCTGCGCAAAATGTCGTGCCGACGTTAATGGAACTCGGCGGCAAGTCGGCGAATATGGTTTTCAACGATGCCGATCTTGCCAAAGCCATTCCATTCGCGGTGTATACCAGCATCGTCGCGCTGTCGGGGCAGGGCTGTGTAAACCCGACGCGAATGCTGGTACAGGATGAGATTTACGACACCGTCGTCGAACAATTGAAAGCGGTGATTGATGCGGTTCCAGTTGGAGATCCACTCGATCTTAATGTGCAGATGGGTCCGGTGATGACCGCGCAGGCCTGCGATCGCATCATGGGCGTGATCGAGCGCGCACGGCGTGAAAATGTCGGGCGCATTGTTGCCGGCGGTGCGCGTGGCACGGGTGATCTCGCCGCGGGCAATTTCATTCGACCAACGCTCATTGTCGATGTGCCGAATGACAGCTTCCTCGCGCAGGAAGAAATTTTCGGACCGGTGCTCGTAGTCGTGCGTTTCAAAACCGAAGCCGAAGCCATCGCGATGGCCAACGATACCGCCTACGGTCTCGGTGGTTATATCTGGACGCAGGATATTTCGCGCGCCATGCGTCTGGCCGATCAGGTTGAAGCCGGCAGCGTCCATGTCAATGGTTTTAGCGGCATGGGTCCGACGACACCGTTCGGCGGATTTCGGCAGAGTGGTTATGGCAAGGAAGGCGGGCGTCAGGGCGTACAGGAATTTTTGCGCGAGAAGAGTGTTTTCATCGCTTACTGAAAACGACAATTTTTGAAAATTTATTTTATGTAATTGTGAGAAATTAAAAGCATGCCTTTAACTTTGTCCCGTTTGCGGGCCATTGCGATCGTAGTTCAACCCGAGATTGAATAACTTGCCCGTTGAAACCGCTGCTGCCGCACGCTGCAGCGCGGCGGGATCGATGTGATTCAGCGTGCCGCGCTGATCTGCTTCACCCCAGCGCCCCTAGTTGCGAACTTTTTCTGCCAAGGCATCGAACTTGTCTCTGCTCATATCAATCAACTCCGAGGTTATTGTTATGACGGCACATCGCGGATCTTGCTGGCGCCAGCGTGAATTATTTGATCGAGCAAATTTCGATTACTAATCGGTGCCTTCGTCACTCCCTTCATCGCTTCCCTCATCACTAACCCAGCGCACGAAACGTTGCAGCGGATAAAACGCATCGTGCGGGTGTCCCATTCCACCTTCAACGGCACCGCCGAGCGGGACGATGCGTTGCACGCCGGCGCTGGCCAGCGCGTTGCGCAATTCCGCCTTGCGCGAGGGTGGGTATACGCCGACTGTCTGGGTGGCGACGTTTGCACGCGCGACACCTTCCGCCAGTGATTTCACCGGCACGACATTGACGACCTTGCCGATCGGATGAAAGCCGACAGGTTCATCCGAGCGCACGATGACACCGCGGCCATCGAAGCTTCCAAATACGCGATAAACGGGTTCAAGCATGCCGAGCATTTCAATTTCTTCGCGCACTTCTTTTGGGGGCACCGGGCCGACACCATCACCGTAGTGAGCATCCTCGCCAAGCGCGGCAATTTGCAGCGCGCAGAAACGATCGACTTCCTCGACGCTGCCCTCAACAAATTGGAAACGCGAGCAAACGCAGGCGTCCTGATTAAACACTTTTACATCGTCGGCGGCGCGGACTGCGGCATCGCGCAAACTTTCCTCCGACGCAAAGGCCTCGCGACCAATGAGCGAGAATGAGGTCTTGGGATCGAACGACACGAGTTCGAGGCCGGGGCCGATATATTTCTGGATATGGCGCATCGATGCTTCGCCGCCCCACGCCACCACCTTGTCGAAATATTGTGCGCGATACAGATTCGCTTCGATGCGCTCGTCGCCGCCGCGCCAGTAGGCGGCGCTGAACGAACGCACAACGGGATGTTGCGGGTCGATATCCGCCATCGTGCGCAAAATCGCGGTCGCGCTGAACAGATCGTTGGACGGCAGCTTGATCAGATGCACGCCCTTGCACAATGCACCGCGCGCAATGGTCAAGGCCGAGACGACGGGTGAATTGCCGGCCGGAATATGCAGCATGCGCGGCGGAAAAGCGCGGACGCGATGCAATCCGCCGCTTGTCGTTTTCTGCCAGCCGTCGAGCACTTCGGCTCCGATGACTGCCACTTCGGCTTCGAGTGCGTTGCGCGAAAAAATATGCGCGAGATCGTTGTAGGTGTTTTCGACGATGCGGCGCCCGAGCGGACTTGCCTTCACCGCAGCGGTGGCGGCCTCCTGCAAATAACGATTGTTTTTGATATTCAGATGACGACCGGTTTCGATCAGAAAATCGATAATTTCCGCTACCGGCATATCGAAGGCAGGGCCCTGTTCCAGCCGCGACCATACCAGCTCATTCAATTTCAGTTCGGCGGTGGTGAAAGCACCGCCGAGGTCGCGCGAATGATGGGTGACGGCATGGCCGATATCGGTGCGGCCCTGGATGACGTGGGGAACCTTTATCGTCGCTTCGCTGTTGGTGATGGCTGCAACTTCAGACATTGATCGATCCTCGCACGTAGCTGTCGATGGTGCCGGCACAGCTGAGTTTGTCTTCGCCT
Organism: Spongiibacteraceae bacterium; assembly: GCA_040508685.1. GTDB lineage: Bacteria > Pseudomonadota > Gammaproteobacteria > Pseudomonadales > CAMLJR01 > CAMLJR01. The sequence continues at coordinate 12,000 of JBEVMI010000350.1, read as the reverse complement.
TCTTCAAGGTCCTTGTAACGCGTGATCGACTGGATGAACGGGCCGTTGATGGTTGGATGTTTATTAAAATCGACCATCACTTTATCGCCGGTGATGACACCGCCCCAGCGACCTTCGATGGAGAGATCGAGCAGAGCCATGCGGCCTTCGACAATTCCTCCCTGAACCATGCCGTCGCCGCTTTTCGGGTTCAGCAATTTTTCGCCGTTCTTGTCGAGAATCAACGGAATTACCCACGGCGGGACTACCATGCCGCCGGTTTCGCGCGAATACGGAAAGGGCGTTTGCATTTCGACCATGCCGTAGGTTTGTGCGACATTTGCCGCGGGAATCCCGAAGAATTTAAGTACCGAATCCTGAAAGCCCGGCGGCAATTGCGCGCCTTTCAGGCCGCCGCCAAGCATGATTGCCGTATCCGGGTGGAAACTGCCGTCCGGGATGCCCTGCGCGCGGCCACGTTCTGCCAGCGCATACAAGTACTGCCACATCGAAATAACAAATATCGGACGGTCGCGACTGGCGAGGATGCGGTCGTAATACGCGCTCATTGATTCGGCCATCGCTTCGGCTTTGCGTTTGGATTCCGCTTCGAATTGCGCAGTCTCATCCGGGGTGGCGGTACCGTCGGCGATACGCGTGCGCATTGCGCCCATGCGGTTGGTGTCGGCCGCACGGGTCGGAATATCGGTCAGGAACATGATTTCACCGGGTGCGCCGATGGCTTCCGAAACCAGCACATTAATTTCGGTGAAGCGGTGCGGGCTGTAGCGCGGCACGCTGCAAAAACACGGGCGGTCGCGATTTGGTTTCAGCGATGGAATCTGCCAGCAGATCTGATTTAAAAATCCCGCGAAGGTACGGTCGCGGTCAACCTCGGTTTGATTAAGAAACGAGGCCTTGCCGGAGGTACCGCTGGAGGCGAATACGTAATGGCCAGCCTCGCGCAGGCGATCCATCCATTGGTCGACATCTTTGATGCCCTGCGTGTTGACGCCTGTAATTTTTTTTGTCGACAAGGTTTGCAGCCACAGATTCATCATGTCCCAGCGGCCGTTGGTGACAAAATTTTCGGGATAACTTTTGTAGTTCGTATGCGAAAACAGCAATGGCACGATGTCATCGAAACTTTTCAGTTGATCGACGCCGGCTTCGCGCGCACGTTTATCCAGCACGGCCACTTGCGCGCGGCGCTGGTCGAGGCGTTCCTGCGCCGATGCGAGCTGTAGTTCGCGCAGATTTGCGGGCGCGTTGTTGAAACAATTGACGTCGTTGATAAGGCCAAGTAACTGATCGAGTGCGGACATGGATAACTCCAGAGTTAATGAATATGGCTGTTGGCGACTCAGGCCGCGACGTTTTTCAGCGTTGCCAGATCGACCACGAAGCGATATTTCACATCGCCGAATACGTCGTAATGCCAGCGCATAACAACGGTGCGGCAGCAGCTTTATCGAGATTGCCCGGAATTTTCAGCGCGAAACGCTCGTCGATCACGAGCACATCGGAAAAACCGCCACGAGTGACATTCTTGGTGCCCCGCTCGAAATGATTCATGGTGCCGGTAAAACCTTCGGCGCAATAATGTTCCTCGCCGGTTTCGCAATAGGCACAATGGCGACATGAATCGACCAGACAGCCGACGCCGGCATAATCGCCAACCGCAAATTTGCTGCTGACCTGCGCGCCGAGCTGAATGACGCGGCCAACGATTTCATGGCCCGCCACCATGGGGAACATGCCGATGCCCCAATCGTCATCGAGCATATGAATATCGCTGTGGCAGATGCCGCAGTATTCAAGCTCAAGCACGACATCGTGGGGGCCGGGTGAGCGGCGCTGAAAGCGGAAGGGTTCAAGGGCGGCCTTCGCTGTGTAAGCGGCGTAGCCGAGGGCATCGATCATGGCGATTGTCCCGCGTGACATTCATTATGAATTTATGGAGTCAGGACAATACGCCGCAGCGGGGTGGGCGCCAAAGGGATTCGTTAAACAGGTGTTTAACGAGGTTGTGCGGTTGAGGTGAACTGGCCCACGAACGAAAATGGATTGCCGCGACGCTGAAAAACTTCCTGCGAAGAATTATTACAAGAGGACCACTGCATGAGTATCGAGAAAAGAAATCTCTCCTGCGCCCCCGTTATCATCGATGTGGCCATTAACGGCGTGCGTCCTCGAAGCATGAATTCCAATATTCCGCAGACGCCCGAGGAAATTGCCGAGGAGGCCATTCGCTGTTTTGATGAGGGAGCATCCATCGTGCACGCTCATAACAGGGATTATGCGTTGACGGGACGCGAGGCTGCTGACGATTATTTGAAGACGTGGCGAGCGGTGTTATCGCAACGTCCCGATGTATTGTGGTACCCCACGCTGGTAACCGAGCCCGATCGCCAGCGTTCGGGTGTTGAGCACGTGGAGATTCTTGCGGCCGAGATCGGCCTTCGCATTGGCTGTATCGACCCGGGCTCGGTGAATTTTGGTTCGCGTTTGGTTGAGGGTATTCCGACAGGTTTTATCAATGGCACGAGCCCCGAGCGGATCCGACGTCAGTTTGCGACTTATCAGCGCTTGGGGCTGGGTGCCGCTATCGGTATTTATGAGCCAGGGTTTTTACGCACGGCAATGGCCTATTATCGTGCGGGCCGTATAACCAAAGGTTCATCGATCAATCTGTATTTTCTGGGCGATTACGGTTTGGTGGCATCGGAGCCGGCAAGCACTGCGGGATTGCCGCCTTATCCGCAATACCTCGATACGTATTTATCTCTGATGCAGGATTGCGATCTGCCGTGGTTTGTCTCGGTGTGGGGTGCGGGTGATGTCGATAGCAAGCCCCTGATCTATCGTGCACTGGAGTTGGGCGGCCATATTCAGGTCGGGCTGGAGCTGCATTATCACCCCACCTATAAACCCACGAATGTCGAATTGTTGAAACAGGTTCAAGTCATGGCCGCGGAAATCGGACGGCCGATTGCTACATCCCAGCAGGCGGCTGCGCTGCTGGGGTTATAGTGCACCTGCGGTGATTCAGATCGTTATTATTTGCCGAGAATATCCTTGTCCCAGCCGCGCGAACGGTAGAGGCGATCGAAATTCGGCTGACCGGTTTGCGCGGTGGTGCCGCCGTCGATCACGAGTGCAATGCCGGTGATATACGACGCATCCTTGGAAGCGAGAAACGCGATGCCTGCAGCCATATCTTCCGCTTCGCCCAGATGTCCGAGCGGCGTCAACATTTCGTAGTGATGCATGATGTCGTCATCGGCCGTATGCGCTTTCAACATGCGCGTGGCGACCCCGCCAGGACAAATGCAATTGACGCGAATGCCTTCGCTGCCGTGATCGACCGCCATATTGCGCGTCAGATTCACCACGCCGGCTTTGGCGACGTTGTACGCAACCAGTCCCGGATCGCCGAGCAAACCCGAAATCGAAGCCGTGTTGACGATATTGCCTTGGGTTTTGCGCAAATGCGGCAGCGCCGCGCGCGAGCCGAAAAATACCGCGTCGAGATCGACCGCCATGGTCTTGCGCCAGGCTTCCGGCGTAATTTCATCGACATGTCCGAAACAACCGATACCCGCGTTATTGACAAGCACATCGAGCTGACCGAAATGTTGTGCACTGGCGTCGACAAATGCCATCACGGCATCGCCATCGGCGACATCGACGGCGCGCAGAAATAATTTGTCGACCGGCAGATTTAATGTGTCTGCAAATCCACGCAGTGCCGGCTCGCGCAGATCGCACAACGCCAGTCGCGCGCCTTCGGCGGCAAACCGCTGTGCGGCCGCCGCACCGATACCGGACGCAGCACCGGTGATCAGCACCACTTTATTTTCGAAGCGACGCATCGAGCCCAGCGGTTCGATCATTTCAGCAGCTCCTGCACCGCGGTCGTGACTCCCGCACCAGTCAGTCCATAGTGGCGATACAGATGTGTCGGCGGCGCGACCAACGCGTAATCGTCGGGCAACGCGTGCCGACGGAAGCGCGTACCGATACCGGCCTCGGCCAACACTTCAGCAACAGCTCCGCCGAGACCGCCATTCGGATTGTGTTCTTCCACTGTCAGAATCGCGCCGGTTTCGCGCGCCGCTGCAATCACCGCGTCGACATCGAGCGGCTTGATATAAATCGCGTCGAGAACGCGCACGGAAATACCTTCGGCGTTTAGTGCGTCCGCTGCATCCAGCGCCGCGCTGACACCGAGGCCGGTCGCAATAATCGTGACATCGCGACCGTCCCGCAGCTTGACGAAACGGCCGAACTCGAAATCCGGCACTTCGTTGTAGACCACTTTTTCTGCACCGCGACCGATGCGGATATAAACCGGACCATCGACATCGATGGTGCTGCGCAAAATGCCGCGCACGGCGTTGCCGTCGCAGGGGCTAGTCACGGTCATGTTGCCCATCGCGCGTGTGATCGCAATATCTTCAACGGCGTGGTGCGAAGTGCCGTAAAAACCCATCGAAATGCCGGCGTGGTGCGCGAGGATGCGCACTTTCATCTTCGGATAGGCGAAATCGGTGCGCAGTTGTTCCGCGCACAGCAGCGAGGCGAACGATGCAAACGTCGACACATACGGAATCAATCCGGTCGACGCGAGACCGGCGGCAATCGACATCATGTTCTGCTCGGCGATGCCCGTATTCACAAAACGCTGTGGATAGGCGTCGCGAAACACGGATAAGCCGTTAGATGAAGCCAGATCGGCGGTCAGCACCACAATATCTGCGCGCTCACCCGCCATCTGAATCAGCTCGTCGCCCATCGTGAAACCGGTCAGCTTCGAGGTGGACGTTTCGATGTTCCAGCTTTTTGGATCAACTGGGTTGCTCATTCCGCCATCCTCTTTTCAATTTCGGAAATCGCAATTTCCTTGTCGATGGGGCCGAGATAACCGAGATGCCAGTGCGGTGTCTCCTCCATAAATCGCACGCCTTTGCCTTTGCGCGTGCGCGCGATGATCATATGCGGGCGATCCGATTTCTGCGCCCGATCAAAAGCCGCAACCACAGCGGCCATATCGTGGCCGTCGATTTCATCGGTGGACCAGCCGAACGCCGCGAATTTGTCTGCGATCGGTTCGATATTCATCACATCGCTGACGTCACCGTCGAGACCCATGCCATTCGCATCGACAATGCCGATCAGATTATTCAGCTGGTAGTGCGATGCCGACTGCGCGGCTTCCCACACCTGGCCTTCGTTCAATTCGCCGTCGCCGAGCATCACCCAGGTCAGGTAATCGCGCGACTGCATTTTTGCCGACAGCGCGATGCCGACACCGACCGACAGATTGTGGCCAATCGACCCCGAGCTGAAATCGATGCCCGGCACTTTGTTCATGTCCGGATGATCGCCGAGCGGACTGCCGAGCCGTGTATACGTATCGAGCCATTCCTTCGAGAAATAACCGAGGTCGGCGAGGATGGGATATTGCCCGATCGCCGCGTGACCCTTGCCAAGCAGAAAACGATCGCGATCGGCCCAGCGCGCATCGGCCGGCTGCAGGCGCAGCGTGTGGTAATACAATGCGGCGAATAATTCCGCGCAGGAAAACACGCTGGAGTAGTGGCCACTCTTGGCAATTTCGGTGAGACGAATCGTCTCCAGACGAATCCACTCGGCGCGGTGTTTGAGTTCGCGAATATCCGCGGCGCGATTGCGTGGCAGGATCGTGGCGTTCACACTCGACCTCCGGTTAACATCAGTAAAGTCGGCCATTTTCACCGAACGGTGCTTCGGCATCGCAACATTACAAAAACTTTAATTCATGAGTGTCGCAAATACCGAGTGTGGCAAACAGCGCTCCTACGATAATCGCGCCCACTCATATGCAGAGGAATTCATCATGCGCGGCGTCGTCACCGAAAACGGCAAACTCGAAATGCGCGATATCGAGGAACCGAAACCGGCAGCCGGACAAGTGCTGGTGCGCACGCTGACCTGCGGCATCTGCGGCACCGATCTGCACGCACGCGGCCATATCCACGATTTCCTCAATGGCCTGCAACGGTCCGGCACGCCGCTGTCGACCGATCCGGACAAGCCCGTGGTTTTTGGCCATGAATTCTGTGCCGAAATCCTCGATCACGGCCCCGGCACCACGCCGCAATTCAAAGCCGGCACCAAAGTCGTCGGCCTGCCCTTTCTAACCAGCGCGCGCGGCGCCGAATATGTCGGTTATTCCGATCAATATCCCGGTGGCTTCGCCGAGCGCATGGTGCTCACCGAAAAATTATTGTTCGAAGTGCCGAATGGTCTCGCGCCGAAATACGCGGCATTAACCGAACCATTTTCCGTTGGCGCACACGCCGTCGCGCGCGCGAACGTGCCGAAAGACTCGGTGGTGATGGTGGTCGGCTGCGGGCCGATCGGTCTCGCCGTGATCGCTGCATTAAAGGCGCGCGGCATCGGGCCTGTAATCGGTATGGATTATTCGCCGGGCCGGCGCCGTTTTGGCGAAGCCATGGGCTGCGATGAAGTTGTCGACGCTGCGCAGGAGACGCAAACATCGGTATGGGCGCGCTGGGGCGCGGGCCGCAAAGGTCGGCGTGCGGTGGTATTCGAATGTGTTGGTCGACCGAACATTGCGCAGTCGATCATCGAGGAAGCACCGCGCAATGCACTGGTCGTTGTCGTTGGCAACGTACTGGGCCAAAGCAATATCGACCAGGTGGTTGCGTTCAACAAAGAGCTCGATATCTGTTTCTCGATGAATTATTCGCCCGCCGAATTCAAGCAGACATTGCACGATTTGGCCGAGGGTAATATCGCTGCCGAACCGGTCGTCACCGGTATTATCGCACCGGAAAATATTCCGCAGGCCTTCGACGATCTCGCCGACGCTGAACGTCACGCAAAAATTATCGTTTCCTTCGAATGATTTTTCTTCGAATAAATAAACGAGAGATCAGGATTGCTTGCGGCCGGTAAGCGCGAAATTCGCAATCAGGCGCGGAGCCCGCGCTCGAAGATTGTGGTCAGGTGGTTGATCCAGCCGGAGATGGTAGCGCTATCGGGCTCGAGGTCGAATGCGGCCTTCATCACGCCGCCGTTGATCACGTGCTGTGACAGCAGCGTTTCCAGCGTAAAAGCCGTGTAATTGATATCGAGATCCGCGCGATAAATGCCGCGTTCGACCAGCCGCTTCAAAATGTGCTTGAACGCCTTGGTGGTGCGCGATGCGTGGCGCGCACTGTAGGCATCCTTGAGCTCGGAGTTGAGTTGAATCTCGGATGAAAGCAGCCGCAATCCCGCGGCATTTTCGGAGTACACATTCACCACGGTGGAAATAATCAGGTGAGTGGGGTTGTCCTGACCGGGATCGAGCGCTTCCAGTTTTGATTCCAGCTGTTTCATGGCTTCGAAATAACGTTGTATCAGGTGATCGATGAATACCAGAAACAGGCCGTTCTTGTTTTGAAAGTAGTAATTGATCATTGCCGGATTGACACCGGCAGCCTGTGCAATTTCCCGCACGGTGATATCGGCACGCGATTTTTCGGTGAGTAGCCGGGCCGTCGCGTCGATCAAAGCGTCGACGACCTGGCGATTGAGCGGCGCTTCCGGTCCATCGGTATCTGGGGTCATAGGATTGGCGCCCATTTCGCATTGGTTCGCTGTGGTTGGAATATGTCAGTGTGCCAGAAGCGGGCGGCTTACGGCGCCACGCGGTTCCCTATAAACTCGGTTTATTAATCATTACCGGCTTAATACCACCCATGGCTAAAAGTACTTCGTTGAAAAAAAGCGGGCCAATACAGACTGCAGATGACGACACGGTGTTGCCGTTGCGTGAACGCCAGCGCCAGCGTCGACGCCAGGATCTGATCGAGGCGGCGCGTGAAGTGTTCTATGAAACGCACTACATCCTGGCGACGGTGGAAGACATTTTGCAGCGCGCCGAAATCAGTCGCCCCACGTTTTACCGTTACTTTTCCGACAAGGAGGCCGTTCTGCGTGAAATCATGCTGGAGGACGTCGGCTTACAGTCGCTTTTGTGGCGCGACCTTGCCGTGATCGGCAACCCTTCCGAAAAACAAGTCTGTGCGTGGGCCGTGCGTTTTCTGAAGGGTATGCGCAAGAAGTCGCAGTCAGTGGCGCTGTTCAACATTGCCTGTGGTCTGGATACCACCTTGATCCATGAGTTCTCGCTGATTCGCGATCAGAATATGGCCGTACTGGGCGAGGGTATCAAAGCCTTTTCCCTCAAGGGCGACGGTTCGAAAAAGGACGGAGAACGGCGTGCGGCTGCCCATTTGCTGTTTTACCAGCTCGACCAGCTGTGCTTCAACTGCGTATTTCCACGCTTCGACCTCGACGAGGCGGCGTTAATCAGTGTTTTTGCTAGAAATTTCCGCCAGTTTGTTGAAACGTACGGCTGATATTTGAAGTAACTCGTTGCGTATTGTGTAACACGGTGTTACGTTTTGTGGGGTGTGCAATCACGCCTCCGGCGTATCCCTGTTTCCAACAACACGAGGTTTCTTCATGGCCTGGGAATTTTTTACCGATCCTGAATTCCAGCAGCAGCTCGACTGGGTTAAAACCTTCCTGAAGGAAGAGATCGATCCGCTCGAAGTGCTGTGGCCGGGACTTGATCACTGCCCGCCGGCGCCGTGGATGCGCAAGGTTATCGATCCGCTCAAACAGCAGGTCCGCGATCGTGGTTTGTGGGCGACCCACCTGCCGCCGGAACTGGGCGGTAAAGGTTTCGGTCAGGTCAAACTGGCGTTGATCAATGAAATCATCGGCCACTCGCAGTGGGCGCCGGTTATTTTTGGCATCCAGGGCCCGGACACCGGTAATGCCGAGATCCTCGCGCATTACGGTACCGCCGAACAAAAAGAAAAATATCTGCAGCCGCTGCTCGAAGGCGAAATTTTTTCGTGTTTTTCGATGACCGAACCGCAGTGCGGCTCCGATCCTCAGCAATTCAAAACCCGCGCCGTGCGCGATGGCGACGATTGGGTCATCAACGGCGAGAAATTTTATTCGTCGAATATCAATAACGCCTCATTCACGATCGTCATGACGATCACCAATCCCGATGTGTCGGTGCACAAAGGTTCGTCGATGTTCCTGGTGCCGCGTGGAGCCCCCGGCCTGGAGATCTTGCGCCACACCGAAACCATGGGCCGCCAGTACGACCCGCGCGGTTCGTTCGGCCATCCGCATGTGCGTTACAACAATGTGCGTGTGCCTGCCGAAAATATGCTCGGCCCCGAAGGCAAAGGTTTCGAGCTGGCGCAGGTGCGTCTTTCGGGCGGCCGGCTGCATCACGCGATGCGCACCATCGCCGTGTGCCAGTTTGCGCTCGACATGATGTGCGAGCGCGCCAATTCGCGGGTTGCCCATGGCGGTTTGATTCGCGAAAAGCAGGCGGTGCAGCAGGCCATCGCCAACAGTTATGCCGAGCTGAAAATGTTCCGGCTCTACGTGCTGAAAACGGCGTGGGATATCGATAACAGCAGCGACGGCTACAACCGCCAGATCCGCACCGACATCGCGATGAGCAAGGTGCTTGCCTACAAACTCCATCACGACATCGTTGAGCGCGCGGTACACATTCACGGCGCCCTCGGTGTTTCCGACGAAATGCCGCTAGGCCGCCTGTGGATGGATGCGCCGATGCAGGGTTTGATGGATGGCCCGTACGAGGCACACCAGAGCACCGTTGCGCGCAATCTGCTGCGCGATTATCCGGCGCAGGATGGTTTGTGGCCGCGCGAATGGCTGCCGGGCAAACACGCCGCCGCTGCGGAAAAACACAAGCAGGCATTGCTTGAGCAGGCCCATTGGGAGCAGGAAACCGGTTCATTCGTTGCGCTGGTGTGAGGAAGATCAGATGTCTGCAACTCCGTTGGACAATCCCGATTTCGACGGTCTTATCGATGCGGAAAAATTATCGCAATGGCTCGATGTCAATCTGCCGCAATTCGGCGATGGAAAATTAAACGGCAAATTGCTGGCCGGCGGCGTCAGCAACGCGGTATTTCGGCTTGAGCGCGGCGGCGAGCCATTCGTGCTGCGGCGACCGCCGAAAGTACCGCGCCCCGACAGCATAAAAATTATCGGCCGCGAAGCGCAGATATTACGGGCACTGCGAGACACCGACGTGCCGCATCCCCGGTTTTATGCGTATTGCGATGATGCAAACGTTATCGGCGCTCCGTTTTATGTGATGGCAATGGTCGACGGCTGGGTCGGTTACGAAGAAGGGCGGCCTTATCCGGCGCCCTTTGATCACGGCGAAAACCATCGTCTGCTGCCGTTCGCCCTGGTCGACGGTATCGCCAAATTGGCGAATGTCGATTATCTCGCAGTGGGTCTCGACGGTTTGGGAAAACCGGAAGGTTTTCTTGAGCGACAGGTTGCACGCTGGAGTTCGCTGCTGGCGTCGTATCGCGAATCGGAAAACTACGCCGGCCGCGAAATCCCCGGTTTTCAGTACGCCGGTGATTGGCTCAAGGCCAACACGCCGTCGATGTCGAAAGTCGGCATCATTCACGGCGATTACAGTCTGGCCAACGCTTTGTTTGCATGGGATACGCCGCCGCGACTGGCGGCGATGATCGACTGGGAGCTCGGCACGATCGGCGATCCGCTGATCGATCTGGGCTGGGTGTTATACGCCTACCGCGGTCGCGATGAAAAAACGCCGCCGTCGGGGTACTTTGACGCCAGTGCATTTCCGTATCGCGAAGAACTCGCGGAGCACTACGCCGCGCAGACCAACTTGCCTATCGAAAATCTCACGTATTTCATGGTGCTCGCGCAATACAAGCTCGCCTCCATTATGGAGCGGCATTATGCGCGCGGCCTTACCGGCCGGCAGACGCGCGAACGCGGCGAAGACGCTGGCAAATTCGTACTGCGCCTGGCAGCAAAGGCAGCAGAAATGGCGCGCGCGGCGGGGTGAAACAGCGATGACACGTAATCAGTCAAACAATGAATTCGATTTGAGCGGCAAGATTGCGCTCGTCACCGGCGGCAGTCGAGGCATGGGTCGTGAAATGGTGCGTGCATTTGCGCGGCACGGCGCGGACGTCATCATCGTCAGCCGCAAGCTCGAAAATTGCGCGGCACTGGCTGCTGAAATTCGCGCGGAAACTGGCCGCAACGCATGGGCTTACGACTGTCACGTCGGCGACTGGAAACAAATCGAAGCACTGGTCGAACGTGTTTACGCCGACATTGGACGAGTCGACATACTGGTCAATAACGCCGGTATGTCGCCGTTGTACGAATCGCTGGAGAGCATCACTGAAGCGATGTACGACAAGGTAATGGCTGTGAATTTGAAAGGCCCGTTCCGCCTCGCGACCTTGATTGGTGCGCGCATGAAGCGTGGCGATGGCGGTTCGATCATTCATGTCAGCAGTTGCGGCGCCGTGATGCCTAGCGAACATGAGTTGCCCTATTCGAATGCCAAAGCCGGCCTGCACAATCTCAGTGTCGGTCTGTCGCGCGCGGATCGAAGGTGCGCTCCAACGTCATCATGCCGGGCGCATTCCTTACCGATATTGCCAAAGCCTGGGATATGCCCGCCGCCGAAGCGAACGCAAAGCAAAATTTTGCGTTGCAGCGTTTCGCGCAACCGCATGAAATCGTGGGCGCCGCTTTGTTATTGGCAAGTAACGCATCGAGTTACATGACGGGCGCCGTGCTCAAGGTCGACGGCGGATTGACGTACAGCCCGGCCTGATTATCGATCTCCCGGAGGCAAACGCAGAGGTGGCCGTCGATCAGATCCGTTTCAGAAAGGCCAATACGGCATCGTCAAAGGCATTGTTTTTGTCACCAGCGACCATGTGACCGGCGCCCTTGACGTCAACGATTTCGCCTTTCGGCAGTACCTGTTTGAATTCTTCGACGCCGGCATCGTCAACAATTTCGCTGAGACTGCCTTTGACCAGAAGCGTCGGAATTTTTACGTTGCGCGCCGCCGTGTCCATGCGCTCACGCGAACGTAGCGGGCTGATGTCG
>JBEVMI010000307.1:0-4195 GCA_040508685.1 Spongiibacteraceae bacterium | reverse complement strand
AGGCAATAGCATCTGGATATCATGTGACTCCCCAAGGCGCTAACGATACCATAGGGTGGCCTCCGAACTAAAGGTTGGCGGCTATTGGCCCAGCGCCGGAAAGTATCAGGTTAATGCCGGCGCAACATGCGTTCCGTGCGGCTTTGGCCGCTGCAGATCAACCATCACTCCGGCGCCGCAACGCGGCGAACGCTGAATCAATATCGGATACATAGCGCATGAGTTACGCCCCTAAACTACGTCGCGTGTTCGACATAGTGCTAACGCATTTTTGGTTCAAGATGTTCGGCACGATGGCCTATACGTTTATTTTTTTTGTCGGTTACGTTTACCTGCTGAAGTATCCGGCGATTGATGCCGTCACGGTGCCGACGATCTGGCTGGATCGTGTGATTGCATTTAATCCAGTGGCTTTGCCGATCTATTTATCACTGTGGTTTTACGTTTCGATTCCGCCTATGTTGATGCTGACGCCGCGACAAGTCGTGGCGTACGGTGTGCGCATCACGGTGTTGTGTCTCGCCGCGTTTTTAATTTTTTATTTCTGGCCAAACGCGGTACCGCCGGCCAATATCGATTGGGCCAAATATCCGGGCATGGCATTTCTCAAGGGTGTCGATGCCGCCGGCAATGCCTGTCCTTCGCTGCATGTGGCAACCGCGGTATTTTCGTCGCTATGGCTGCATGGGCGGTTCAAGAGTCTCGGTCTCGGCGTTGGTGTTCTGTGGGTAAATATGCTGTGGTGCGCGGCCATCGCATATTCGACCCTCGCCACAAAACAACACGTTGCAATCGATGTTATTGCGGGCATTGCGCTGGGGTTGGCGGTAGCGTCGGTTACTCGCCTCAGGGCGCATGCCGCTCAGATCGAGCCGGCGCTCCCGGAGGGTGTAAGGCCGCTCGTGGCGGATGTAGCCAGAAATATTGCGTAAAAGCTCCGGGATCAGCGTGCGGGCTTGCTTATTCTGAGCGGGTGGGCAGGGTTCTGGGCCGTGACACGACTGCGGTATACTGCCTTCTACGGGGTTTTTTCCATGGTAGGTGACGCTGGTTATGTTAAAGGAAATAATCAAAAACTATCTGGTCGACAGCAAGAGCATTCCGGCGGAAACGTTCGATGCTCAGGATCTTCGCGTGTCCGATCTGGGGATGGATTCGCTTGATATGGTCGAAATGTTGTTCGAGGTCGAGGATCGTTGCGGTTTTCAATTATCTGATCCGACGCGTTATCCGACCATGAGTTTTGCTGAAATGATTGCGGCTATCGAGGCCGAGATTCGCGAACATAATAATGGCGAGTTGCCTGAACTCAGCCTTGAGGCGAGCAAGTAAGTGGCCAGGGTCCTTATTACTGGAATGGGAACACTCTGCCCGCTCGGCGCGGACACGAACAGCGCTTTCAATGCGGCATTGGCGGGTCTCTGCGCCATTCGCCCAGCGCAGCCGGATATTGCCAAGTGGTTGCCGCAAGGTTTGGTTGCTCCGGCGGCGGCAGAGCCGGATCTGCTGCTCGATAAAAAATATGCTGCCATCGATCGTGCAACGCAATTGGCGCTTGTGGCCGTGCAGGAGGCGATGAGCGAAGCCAACTTCGGAGCTCTCCCGGAAGATTCAGAGCGCGTCGGCGTGTATGCGGGCATTGGCTTTGGCGGTGCGCAAACGGTCGATACGTTGTATCAGCGTTTTTACACATCAGTCGCGAATGCCGCGAACGAAAAACGCAATCCCGTCGTGATGCATCCCTTGTCGGTACCGCGCATGATGGCGAATGCGCCTGCTGCAATGGTTTCAATGCATTACGGATTGAATGGGCCCAGCCACACGTACTCGGTGGCATGCGCGTCGTCTGCGGTTGCCATTGGTGAGGCGTTTCGCGCAATCCGAGATGGCTATCTGGATGCGGCTGTTGTCATCGGCACCGAAGCAATGCTCACGCCCGGGTCGATGTTGGCCTGGAATGCGTTGCGCGTCATGGCAAAACCCGACGTCCATGACCTTTCGCACAGCTGTCGGCCTTTTGCCAAAAATCGTACGGGCTTCGTATTGGGCGAGGGTGCCGGCGCGATCGTGCTCGAAAGCGAGGCGCGCGCGAAGGCGCGCGGGCAAGAGGTGCTTGGCGAATTGTGTGGGTACGGCTGCAGCAGCGATGCGAATCATCTGACTGCCCCCTCGGTAGTGCAGCAGGTTCGCGCGATGCGGCAGGCTATCGAAGAAGCTGATCTCATGCCGGCGCAAATTCAGTATCTGAATGCGCACGGCACGGCCACCGAAGTCGGCGATGTGGTCGAAACCCAGTCCATTCGCACGGTCTTCGGCGCGGCGGCCGAAAAGCTCATGATCAGTTCGACGAAGTCCATGCATGGCCATCTGATCGGCGCGAGCGGCATTGTCGAATTCATCATTAGCGTAATGGCGATGAATCGTGGCGCCATTCCGCCGACGGCCACGCTCGATGTGGCTGACCCGAAATGCGATCTCGATTATGTTCCGCTCACCGCGCGCTTCGATTGCGCGATCAATGCTGTCATGTCGAATTCTTTTGCGTTCGGCGGCAGCAACGTGTCGCTGGTGGCACGGCGTTATGCATGAGTGACTCCGCCTACCGCTATCCCATCGCCCTCGATCGCAGTGCAATCGAAGAATTGATACCGCATCGCGGTGCGATCTTCGCGTGCGACCGGTTGCTGATCGAAAGTCATAGCCAGTTCAACGGCGTTGCCCGCTGGTCGGGCAAACATTCCATTATCGCGGGGCATTTTCCGGGAATGCCGGTGGTTCCCGGTGTTTTGCTGATCGAGGCGATGGCGCAGCTCGCCGGTGCGGGTTTGTTGCGCGGCGATCCCTACACCACCACGCTGCCACGGGATTCGGTCGGCGTTCTCGCCAGCGTGCGCAATTGCTGGTTCAAAAGCCCCGTGTTGCCGGACTGTGATGTCGAATTTCAGATCCAATGTCGTCAGCTTTCACCGTTAGCCGTCCAGGTTTCTGCCCGCGTTGAATCCGCCGCGCTGGAGGTGGCCTCGCTCAGCGCCGTCATCGCTTATGTCCCGCGCGATCAAATGCTCGCTGCGCTTTCTCTGGCTTGAATCATGTTGTGTTTGTGGCGTCGACAGCGGGCGCGATTCATGGTTTCTGCGCAGTTAGCGGCGCGACGGCGAATGCTTCAATTTCGACGAGCAGGTCAGTGCGACAAATGTCGGCCTGTACATAGAGCGCATGAGCGGGGGCGTTGAGTGACGCGTCGAGCGCCGCCCGTACTAACGGGTGGTGATGCGGGTGCCGGATGTAAACCCGATACGTCAAATCCTTGAGCGGGATGGGCGGCATCGTCGCTGTATTTACCTGCTCCAGCAGAGCGGACACATTCGCAACAGCTTCGCGCGTTTGCGCGACGACATCGCCGCTGTGTACGGTTTCGTGACCAACGATGCTGGCGGTGCCTGAAACAAACAGCATGCAATGTGTTGCATCCGTGACGGTAACCGCCCGCGAGAACGCCGGGCTGCGCGGTCCATATCGAGAAGGGTAAGCGTAGGCACTGATTTGTCGCGGATTTTCAATACGTATCGGGGCCGTGCGCCCGGCAATGAAGGCGACGGAAAATAACCCGCCGCGAGTGCCGAGCGCGCTGGCAGCGGGGCTTGAATCAACAGCGCGCCGTGTTGATTCAAAAGCCTGGTGGCGACCGATATTGAATTGCCGATAACGCTCCAGGCCAGTTTCGGCGTCGTGAATATCGGGAATGTAATTCCATGCACGCCACAGGTGCGGATAATTTTTTGCGTTCAGTGCGTTGAAAATCTGCTGGTAAGCCTTATCGGTAGCTGCACGTAACACGGAGTTTGCGTCACGCAGTGCAAATTTCGCCTCGTCGATTTCAATGACACCAAACAATACCTGATCGTTGTAGCAAATTCGCACGCCGTCAAATTGCTCGATCTGGCAGGGTGCATTGGCAAGCCATACATCGCAGAGCAGGTTTGCGTCGGCATGAAAAATCGGCATCGAAAGTGTTTGCGTGGGCGCAGGACAGTGGTTGTCTGCGGGTTTCTGACCGATTTGCTGAACGCCCAGCACCCTGTTTTCTGCAAGATCACGCAGCTGGCTTGGGGGTATTGCATCCAGCAGGGTCAGTAGCGGCAATACTTCATTCATGTTGAGGGGTTTCGGAGAAATTTGATGTTTGCTCGGGCGA